>JAGHBR010000160.1 GCA_021160885.1 Caldisericaceae bacterium | reverse complement strand
GGCGAAAGGTCTGGTCGTTTAAAATCAGGTTCTCCAATTTTTCAACCAGCAATTTGCATTGTTTAATTTGTTCCAGGGGAGAAGTCACCAAAAAGATCAGGTCAATAGGATGACCGGATTTAGAATAGTATCCAATGCCTTCGTTGAATCGGGCAAAAAAGGTTTGTAACCGTAACACGCTTTCACTGGAAACACGGAACACAATGGCGCAACAGCCACGTGCCGAAGAAGAAATGATTTCATGCGTTAACAGGTCACTGGCCAATGCTTTTGCCAGATTTTTGTACGGTAAGGTAAGCCTACGGTTAAATAAACCACCTCTGAACCTTTGACAGCCTGTTCGGTAGCCTGCGCATCGGTTAAATCGGCTACTACCAGTTGGTCCGTTTCATTAACAGGTTTTGGCTGGCGACTAACCAGACGGATTTGATTGGTAAAATCTTGTAAGGCTCTGGCCAATTCGTTGGCAATGGTTCCCCCAGCCCCTAAAATCGTTTGCATGTTTACCTTTCTTTGTTAAAAATATTTTAAGATACTTTAAATTATTTTACTTTAAAGTATCTTAATTTTCAAATGTTGTTTTAATTCGTGTAAATCGTTCTCTTTTCGCTTACGCTTCCACCAAATAATTGCGCATCATGCCCATGTCTTCGTGCTCTAAATTATGGCAATGGTAAAGGTACAAGCCCGTAAAATCTTCAAAACGAAGCAAAATTTTGGCCCGCATGCCAGGCATTAACAAAACGGTGTCTTTCCAACCTTCATCCACAAAACCATCCTTCATGGAAGCCCATCCGGCCCCGGGCGTACGTTCCACAACACGAAACTGCAAACCATGCACGTGAACCGGATGCGGCATTTGCATCATGCCGCCCATCATTCCCATGCCCCCTCCGCCACCGTTGATCAGTTGCCAAACTTCGGTGGTGTTTAATTTAACCACTTCATCATTGGCTACCCGCGTCATTTCAAACGTTCGACCGTTGATGGTGGCGCTGCCCATGCCCATGGCAAAAGTAAAGGTTCGAGGATTATTAACATTAATGGCCGAAGAGACATTTGCTTTGGAAACACGGGACAATCGGGCTGGCAATCTTAACGTAGGGATTTCTTTTTTAACGATTTTAAAACGGGCAATTTCAAATCCGCTGCCATTGGCCAGACGATTGTTTTGTCGTCCTCTGCCCATCATGCCACCACCCATCATGCCCACGCCTCCCGCGCCGTCAAATGGAAGGCTTACCAACCGCATCTCACTGTTCAATGCGTACGCACTAAAATCGGCCCAAAGTTCAATGCGTTCGGCCGGGCCCAGCATGACGTAGGGTCGAGTTAATGGTTTTTCCAGTAGGCCACCGTCGGTTCCAATTACGGTTAAAGGTGTGCCATCACTCCAGGCAACTTTGTAAATGCGAGAGTTGGAGCCATTTAACAGACGCAGCCGGTACACATTTGAGGCCAGATTAAAACGGGCGTCGGGTTGGCCGTTAACCAGAATGCGATCGCCCAAAAAGCCATTCATGCGTTGCATCATGCCGCCGGTGAGGTAAACCAACTGGTTGTCGGCATCAAAGGTGCGGTCTTGAATGACCAACGGCAAATCGTAAGGCCCGGAAGGAAGACCAAGTGCCTGTTCTTCTTCGTCACTAACCAAAAACAAGCCGGCTAACCCGCCGTAAACCTGTGGCCCGGTTTTGCCGTGCGGATGGGGATGAAACCAGTAGGTACCGGCGCGATTGGCCACCGTAAATTCGTACACGTAGGTTTCACCTTTGTCAATGACGTAGCGAGGGTGCCCATCGGCCTGTTCCGGCACGTGTAAACCATGCCAGTGAACAATGGTTTCTTGCTCCAATTGACTGGTAAAATGCACCCGCACCTTTTGTCCGCGTTTTAAACGAAAAATGGGCCCCAGGTAAGAATTGTCAATGGACTGCACGACCTGACTTGGACCTTTTAGCACCTTGGCCGTGTAATGATAAACTTGTGTGGGCTTACCACTGAAAATTTGCACTTCGCCCGGCTGAGCGGTTAAGGCAATTTCCACATCCGGCACAAAGTTGCTGTTGGCCTCTGCTTTTGTGGTAACGGAGCGCCCGCCTTTAAACGGATTCCACAGGGCTAAACCGCCCATTCCTGCCCCTAAACCGATGGCCGTGTAGCCTAAAAATTTTCTTCGATTCATTTCGTTTCCTTCTTTTAAATGAATTAATGTTCTAAAGTTTGACAGACATCCTTACCGGTAACGGGGCCTTTTCAAACCCGCGCCGTTAAAGGGCGCTCATAACGTTCTGTAGTTTGCGGCTAATTTCGCCGGCCAATTCGACCAAATTGTCGTTTTCTACCGGCTTCATGGCTTCCATCGGATTAACTATTGCCACTTCGACTTCACCATTTTCCCTTTCTTGAACGACCACATTACACGGTAACATAATGCCAATTTTGTCTTCGGCCTCCAAGGCTTTAAGAGCAAACGGCGGGTTGCAAGCGCCCAAAATGCGATATTTTCGGAAATCAACCCCTAATTTTTTCTTTAATGCGGCCTGAATATCTATGTCGGCCAGCACTCCAAAGCCTTCTTTTTGCAACTCGGCGTGTACCTTTTCCACCACGGCTTCAAAATCACCGCTGACGATTTTTGCGTAATAATAACTCATGTTTTCTCCTTTTGGAAATTTTTCTTTTCATGTTAAATTAAAGCTTTGAAAAAATCATAAAAAATGAATAATATTTAGAAAGCTTTGAAAAAATCGTAAAAAACGAATAATTTTGAATATTTTTTGCACTTTGGTATAGTTTTTAACTCACCCCCTACCAAGGCTATCTTACTTATTTTCAACTCATTAAGTCCCCCTCTCTTTAATAAAGAGAGGGGGAAACAGGGGG
>JAGHBR010000369.1 GCA_021160885.1 Caldisericaceae bacterium | reverse complement strand
GCATGATTTGTAAATAAAAGTACGATAATTTTTTTTAAAAGGTTCCATAACAATCTTTTTTAAATTTTTACCATTTTAATTCAAGATCGGTTTTTAACTGATTCATTAAATGTCCTATTAAATAGTGGCTGCCCATCACTAGTAACAGTTCATCATCGGCCAACTGTGTTTTTAATAATTTAACAGCTTTAACCGGATCGGGCAATAGGGACGTTTCTTTATTCAGCTGCTTAAAGGCTGTTTTTAGTTTGACCGCAGGCAATTTTTTTTCCGTTTTAGGTTCGGTCAGGTAAATATTCAGATTTTGTTTGCTTAAGAAAGTTACAATATTTTTGTAATCTTTGTATTCTAAAAGCCCGATTAACAAATAGATTTTATTTTCCGCTATATTCTTTTTAACGAATTCAAGCGTACCTTTAATTCCGGCCAGGTTGTGGCTGACATCAAAAATGATTCTTGGTTTAAGATGCACTGTTTGCAGACGGCCTGGCCATAAACGAGTTGAAAAGACTTGTTGAATCGTTTGCGGGTCCCAGTTTAATTGTTTTTTTCTGAGAAAATCGTTGACTACCAGCAATGCTAATGCCTGGTTTTGGGTTTGAAAATGTCCGCATTGCAGCGACTTAAAATCCATCTCCTGTTGTTCTGAAATAAAATAGATCTTAAAATTTTGCCCGTCCAGGGAACTATGCCCAGGTTTAATTTTTATCAGATCGGGTAAATACCGAAACTTTCTTAGATTTTCCACATGTTTTAAAAAAACATTTAACACATCTGGCGGCTGGGATGCGCAAAAAACGGTAGCTCCTGGTTTAATGATGCCTGCTTTTTCACGTGCAATGGAAGATAACGTGTTGCCCAGTTGTTTCTGGTGATCAAAGTCAACCGGCGTTAAAACCACGATTTCCGGTTGTACAATATTAGTGGAATCCAGCCTGCCCCCCAGTCCGGTTTCAATCACGGCCACGTCAACTTTTTGATCGGTAAAATATTGAAAGGCCAGTGCTGTGGTAGTGTCAAAAAAAGTGGCTTTTTGTTTAAGAATGTAATCTTTGTTATGGCGCCAGAAATCTATTACATAGTATGGTGAAATTAATTCATCCCCAACGCGGATGCGTTCGCGATAATCGGTTAAATGAGGGCTGGTAAACAGGCCGCTTTTAAGTCCGTGATGTTGCAGTAACTGGTGGATGAAAAATGCGGTTGACCCTTTGCCATTGGTTCCGGCAATATGAATCACCGGATATTTTAGGTGTGGATTCCCCAGCCGGTTGGCAAGCGCGCTAATATTTTCCAGACCAAGTTTGATGGCAAATTCTTGTAGATCGTAAATTTGCTGGATGGTTTCCTTGTAAGTCATTTGATTAAATCAGCTTTCCGATGATAAATCCAATAACAATGCCAATTAAAAAAACAACGGTCAAAATGCGATAATTAACCACTTCAGTGGTGTAACCTCGTTTAATGGCCAAAATGGAAACAAAGTAGCCCATGGCATTTAACAGCCAAAAAAAGGGCAGCGCTAGAATTTTAGCGGCAATTGGGCCGATGATAGGAATAAGGCCAATAATGTTCAATAAGCCGATAAACGCCTGTGAAATAATACCAAAAATGACAACCGCCCCACCAATGACCGATTTGTCCACTTTTAAATGGATGGCTACCACCACAAAGGTTACAATAATCACCCAGGCCAAAATGGTTTTCCAAAAGGCAAGAATGAAATACTTAAACGAAATACTAAAATTTTTTAGAGGCTTTTTTGGTGCTTCTTCCATTATACGTTTTGTAAAATAGTCTCTTTATTCAGTTGTTCACTAACCATGCCGAAACGTCGTTCCCGCCGGGCATAATCCCAAATAGCATCTACAAATTGTGGTTTTCTGAAATCTGGCCAGGCTGTTCGTGTAAAATAGATTTCGGCGTAGGCAATCTGCCAGAGAAGAAAATTGCTGATTCTTCGCTCTCCTCCGGTACGGATTACCAGATCCGGATCGGGTTGATTGGCAGTGTAAAGATTTTGAGCAACCAGTTGCTCATCGATTTCATCCGCATCAATTAAGCCCTGTTTAATCTGCAAAGCCAATTTTTTAAAGCTATCGACAAGCTCCTGACGCCCGCCATAACTAAGGGCCACGTTTAAAGTGAGACCGGTATTGTCCCGCGTCATTTCCATGGCTTTAAGCATGGCCTTACGGGCGTAATCGGGCAGTTTGTCCAGATTACCTATGGTCAGGATTTTAACATTTTGATCCATCAAACGTTTAATTTTACGATTTATGGTAGTTACCAGCAGCTGCATTAAAGAAGCCACTTCCCAGCTTGGTCGGCGCCAGTTTTCTTCAGAAAAAGTGTAAATGGTCAAATAATCGATGCCTAATTGTCCACAGGCTTCCACAACGCTTTCTACAGAATTGACGCCTTCATTGTGCCCGGCAACGCGCGGCAGCCCACGCCGTTTAGCCCAGCGGCCATTGCCATCCATAATAATGCCCACATGACGTGGGATGTTACCCGTTTCTTTTATGATTTGAATCTTTTCTTCGAGTCTCAATTTTCACCTGATGTTGAATGTTACAAACTACAAGTTTTTAAATTACAAATTAATTTATGATTTATCAAATGGATTGTTCCGGCAACCTTTGACCTTCGGTACAAAAGGAATAAACATAATCATAATTTGAAAATTTTTAGCTGTAGCCTGGCGCTAATATGTGGGGCCAGCAATCGAAAAATTTTCCAGCGTTTGGAAATAACAGCTCGTCGTTTCTTTTTTTCAATACTTCCTAAAATGCAATGAGCTGCTTTCTCAGCAGAAATGGCCCAAAATTTTCTTTTTTGTCTGGCAATCATGGGCGTTTCAACAAAGCCGGGTAAAATTTCTGTAACCCAAATTCCTTTAGGTTCCAGACGCAAGCGCAGACCGTCTAATAATTTACCTTCAAAGGCTTTACTGGCAATGTAAGAAGGATTAACGCTGGCCAGATATTTAGCCAGTGATGTAATGCCAACCAGATGACCTTTACCCTGTCTTTCAAAATGGCGGGCTGCCCACAGGGCAACTGCCGACCAGCCCAGTACATTGGTGCGGATGACATCTTCTTCAATGCTCCATTCCAACTCAGGGTTTTCGCCTGTAATGCTGGACAGTAAAACAACTACATCAAGGAGAGGCCGATTCTTCAGGCTTTCATTTAATGTGGTTTCGATGGTGGCCGTTTCTCTTAAATCTAAAACAATACCATTAAAACGATCCGGAAACTTTTCCCTGAAAGTTTGTAGTATATTTTGTTGCCGGCCTACGCCGGTAACCATTTGCCCATTTTCCAACAATTTGTTTGTTAAGGCTTTGCCGATGCCCGAAGTGCAACCGACGATCAAAAAATGTTGCATCTTGCTTCCTTTTGATTTTTTTTGTTTTTATAATTATTTTGTTTTTGTAAAACTCAGGGGAATTATGGATTCACCAGAAATCAGAATTGAAGTTAAAATTGGCACCTCCGGTTACAGTTATGAAGACTGGCGCAATCATTTTTACCCCGTGAATTTACCTAAAAGTAATTTTTTAGAATTTTACGCGCAATTTTTTAATGCTGTAGAAATTAACAGCACCTATTACGCCATTCCCAACCAGTTCGTAATTCGCCGAATGGTGGAAAAGACACCGCCCAATTTCTGTTTTATTGTAAAAACCAATCAGGAAACCACACATCGGCGTCAGGAAAACGAAAGCGCCATTAATCAGTTGTTAGATGCTTTGCAACCAATGATTGACAGTGGCAAATTCCACGGTTTTTTGGCTCAGTTCCCTTATTCTTTCAAAAACAATGAAACCAACCGCAAATACTTGCTGCAAACCAGGCAATTGCTAAAAGGCTTTCCGATGTTTGTGGAATTCCGCCATATCAGCTGGGTTAAGCCAGCCATGTATCATTTTTTAAAAGAAAATGATATTAGTTACGTAAATGTGGACCAACCACAGCTCCCCGGACTTTTACCGCCGCAGGCCATTGCCACCACTAAATTAAGTTACGTACGGTTTCACGGTCGCAATGCTCAGCAGTGGTGGGATGGCGAAGGTTCTGCAAGGTATGATTATCTTTACACAAAAGAAGAATTACAGGAATGGATGCCCAATATTGCCCAGCTTTTACAAAAAACCTACCGAACTTACATCTTTTTTAACAACCATCCACGCGGACAGGCGATTAAAAATGCCAAACAGATGTTGGAACTCATTCAAAATCAGTTAAGCATTTTTGATTGATTCGGGCTTAAGCGCACCAAAAAGAAAAACAGTAAATAAAGCAGACCGATTATTAAAATGCCAGGCCCCAATCCTAAATGATCCACCAGCGCCCCTAAAAGGGGGCTGGTAATAATGACCAGCAGGGTTTCTAACTGAGAGGCTGTACTTAAGCCAGAGGCCATGATGTTGGAAGGTAAAATCTCGCTTAAGTAGCTGACAATCAACGGACGCCGGATGTTCTGAATCAAATAAAGACCAACGTAAAGCAAAGCCGCTATCAGTGTAAATTTAAAGGAAAGAAAGAGACCGGAAAAAACTACGGCTAATACGCCTACCAGATAAGCCACATCAATAGCCAGTGGTAGATTCTTAAAACGTGCTTCTACTTTAAAAGCCTGCCGTGAGCTAAAGGAGGTTAATAAATACAACAGGAAATAACTGAGGCCAATCAAAAGGGCGGCCCGCTGTTTCTGGTTTAATGCCAAAAACAACGGCAATTGTAATGCAAGTGTTTGCAACAAAGGTTGCAGATAATCTTTTAAAGTTTTAAAAAAGCCACCAAACGAAGCTGCGCTGAAAAAGGCCCGCACCTGATGCAGTTGACGGAATTGTTTAAAATAATCTCGAAGATTGTTTTTTAGCCTTTCAATAAAATTTTGGTTTAACTGCCGTTGGGCATTGTCCAGGTAATTGGGGTAGCTGGCCAAATTCAGAAAATCAATGATGTAGGGAATAGTTGAGATCAAAAACAAGGCACGGTATTGATGAGTAAAAAAGATGACGCCCGCAGCCAGCAAAGAACTAAGGGCAGAACCGATCTGGCTCCAGGAACGAGTGCGCCCGTAAAATTGTGTTTTTAATGAGGCCCAGTTGTGCTCTTCCAAAAAGCGCAGAATCATCGCTTTGTGTGTGCCGGAACGGAAAGCTTCGCCGAAACCAAAAAATACCATGGCGGCTGCAAAAACCAGAAATGCAGAACCAAAATAAAAAACTAAGAACGAAAAAATGTAAGAACCAAAGGAAAAGAGCATGGCTTTTTTGCGACCAAAAGTGTCGGCAACCAGGCCTGAAGGAATTTCAAATAAATTTTTGGAAATTTCCCTGATGGAATAAAGCAATCCGATTTGCAAATAGGAAAGTCCTGCCTCACGAAAAATGCGAATCAGAAAGGCGTCAAAAAAACGCAGATTTTTAAAGAAACCATAAGCGCAAAACTTGTAATATTGAATATTTTTAAAAGGCCGCACAATCTGTTCCTGAGTTTATCGCCATTAGCATTTT
Source organism: Caldisericaceae bacterium (assembly GCA_021160885.1). Taxonomy (GTDB): domain Bacteria; phylum Calditrichota; class Calditrichia; order Calditrichales; family Calditrichaceae; genus Caldithrix. The sequence continues at coordinate 58 of JAGHBR010000369.1, read as the reverse complement.
AATTTAACATCAACAACTGCCTTTTTCAATTGATCAAAAAAACTACATCCCTTAATTC
>JAGHBR010000265.1 GCA_021160885.1 Caldisericaceae bacterium | reverse complement strand
GATTAATATTGGGGGAAATTAAAAAGATTTTTCAAGCCGCACGCCCTCTTTAGAAATTTCTACCTCCAGTGGCAAGTAGCCGTGCATTTTAACGGACTCAGTCACTGAATTTAATTTTTGCCGATCATCTGTAAAAATCAATCCAATATCCCCGCTGCCAGCGCCTGATGGTTTATAAATCCCACCTTCAAGCGAAACAATTTCGGCTAATTTTCGATGTACTTCAGAAATGATTGGCATGCCGCTTTGTTGGCCAAGTTCCTTTAATATATTGTAGAATGAATGCACTTGGTTTAAAAAATGTTCCACCTGGCCTTGTTCAAAAGCTTTCACCCCTTCTACACTTATTTTTTTTAATTTTTCCATGATTTGTTGATAAATTTGCGGTTGCTTTTCTTTGAGTTGCTTAACCCCGTTGACCAGTCGCGTGGTGGAAGCGCTTTTACCTGTAAAGACCGGTTTAAAATAAAGACCTGGGCAGGCTGGTAGTGTAACAGGTAATCTGTCTGATATGTCGGTAGGATAAATACGTTCATATTTTAAAAATCCGCCAAAATAACTGGCCGCAATGTCTATTCCGCTGCCAACCTTTCCCTGAGCATGATGGTGCGCATTTAAGGCCAGGCGAAATATTTGTGCTGTGGGCCAGTCTAATTCCAAAGCGTGTAAAAGTCCACGGACCAGAGCGACACAGAGCGCTGCGCTGGAACCAAAGCCCATCTTTCCATGAAATTCTTTGGAATAAAAAGCATCGGTGTTAATTTCTATTTTCAGGCCCTGTTGTTTCTTTTCTGCCGGTAATTGCTGGTAAACGAATTCCATAATCCCGCTAAACAAATTCAATTTGCGCAAAGCATCTGCCGTAAGCTGTGGATCAAATCGCACATGATTATTTTTTAAAATCACAAAAGGAAGTTCATTTAAACGCAAAGACGGCGCTGAAAAAATAAATTCATTGCCAGGCAATCGTTTTATCTTGACAACGGCCCGCAATTCAACGGCACACACCAGGGCCGGGGCGTCCTCCAAAACGGCGTACTCTCCCAAAAGAATCATTTTCCCCGGAGCGCTGGTAACAATCATTCTACCTCCAATATTTGCGGAGCAGGACCAGGCGCACAGCTAATTACTTGTTGAATGCCAGGGATGCTTTCCAGCATGGCCCGAACTTTTGGCTCATCCTCCGGCAGGCAAAGCGCCTTAATCTGCGGGCCGGCGTCAATTGTAAAATAGGCCTGAGTACCAGAAGCCCGTAAGTCGCGTACGGAATGCATGGCTTCTACGGTAACGCCGTTCCAGTATAAAATTCCCGGATTGCTGCTTAAGGCCAGAGCATGCATTTTAAGGCAGCTGTGTTCAGCAAGTTGCCCTATCTGCTCAAAATCGCGTTGTTCAATAGCCCGACGCATCGTTTTAAGATCGACTGGTTGGGCGTTAATCCAGGCCTGGTAATAAGGTGATGTTTCTTTACTTAAATTCATGCCCGCAGTAGAACTAACTTTTTTGGCCACCTGCGAAGTGACCCCTATTAATAACCGAACATCCCAGTAGTCAGGCGGTACAATTGGCTCAGCAAACGCATCACTTCCGTCGGCCAGTCGTCCGGCATGCATTTCAACAAATCCGCCAAAGATTGAACGGGCGGCGGAACCCGATCCCTGCCGGGCAAAAATCGAAAGCTCTCTGCCGGACAATTCCAATTTTAAAGCACGGGCTGCAGCGACCGTTAAGGCGGCAAAACCGGAAGCGGACGAGCCAAACCCGGCCGCGGGGGGGAAATTATTTTTTGAACTTATCAGCGCCGGCGAGGACAAACCAGCTCTTTGGCGCAACAAATCTAAAAATTTGGAAGTCCTTCTTAATTCTTTTTCTGTAGCAGGTTGACCATTGAGAATGAGTCGATCCGTTTTGAAACGGACATTAAATTCGATTTCGGTTTCAGTCCATAAAGCATCCAGGGTCAAAGAAATGGAACCGACGGCTGGCAAATTGAGCCGCTCATCGCGTTTGCCCCAGTATTTAATCAGCGCAATATTGGTGTGCGCTTTTACTTTTGTCCGCATTTTTTTCTCCATTATTAACAAAGATTAAATTTAAAAAAAATAGTGATTATTTGCGAATTTGAACCTGGCCATCAGTTAAAATGTATTTCATCGTGCTGCATTTTTTACTAAATTGAACTTTAGAAACTGTTCCACATTTAAATTTGTTTCAGAGAAATGGAAGTTAACAATGAAAATCATGGTTGCTACAGGCAATAAACATAAACTTGAAGAAATTCAACAAATATTGGATGATTTGCCGGTTAAACTGCTGACTATTAATGATCTTCCGCAGCAAATTGAGGTTGAAGAGACTGGTTTAACTTTTCAGGAAAATGCCAGATTAAAAGCCGATGCCTACTTTCAATTAAGTGGGCTGCCTACTCTGGCGGATGATTCCGGCCTGGAAGTGCCGGCCCTTAACAATGAGCCAGGCGTGCGGTCAGCCCGTTATGCCGGCCAGGCAGCGGATTATCTGAAAAACAATCTGCTTTTATTGGAACGCATGAAAGAACTGAAAGGCAAGGATAGGAAAGCTTACTTCCGCTGTGTGGTTTGCTTCAAAACGGATCAAGGCGAATGGTTTTTTGAAGGGAAAACAGAAGGTATAATTTTAGAAGATTCCCGGGGGAATGGAGGCTTTGGTTACGATCCACTATTTTATCTTCCAGAAATGGGAAAAACCTACGCAGAATTGAGTCCTGAAGAAAAGAATAAAATTAGTCACCGCGGCCTTGCGTTAGAGAAATTCAGAGATTTTTTGGAGAAATATTTGGAAAAAATTTGACAAAGGCTATGGTTAGTTTTAAATTTGTGAGCTCTAATTTAAATTAGAGAGCAACGAAAGGACCTATCGGGGCGTAGCGCAGTCTGGCAGCGCACCTGCCTTGGGAGCAGGGGGTCGGAGGTTCAAATCCTCTCGCCCCGACTTCGTTGCGCCCTTAGCTCAGTTGGATAGAGCAACTGCCTTCTAAGCAGTGGGTCGGAGGTTCGAATCCTCCAGGGCGTACATGAGATGGTGAGTGTAGCTCAGTTGGTTAGAGCACCAGATTGTGGCTCTGGGGGTCGTGGGTTCAAATCCCATCACTCACCCTTTGAAATTGATTTGCTCATCCGAGAGGATGACATTAAAAATAAGCTTTCCGTCGTCTAGAGGCCTAGGACATCCCGATTCTCGGGACGCCAGGGGTTCGATGACGACAAGAGCCAAAAAAAGATTTGAAAGACGCTCCCGTCGTCTAGAGGCCTAGGACACCGCCCTTTCACGGCGGCGACAGGGGTTCGAATCCCCTCGGGAGTGCAATATTAAAGCCTGAACTTGTTCAGGCTTTTTGTGTTTTAGGGAGGAATGCAAAATGTATTACGTCTACCTGCTCATCTCTCTGAAATCCGGAATTT
>JAGHBR010000060.1 GCA_021160885.1 Caldisericaceae bacterium | reverse complement strand
GATCATTATCGGTAAAAAAATTTGACTTAAAAATTAAGATTTTGTAAACTTGATTCTCTTAAATAAGAAAGCGAGAGTAGCTCAGTTGGTAGAGCACAACCTTGCCAAGGTTGGGGTCGCGGGTTCGAGTCCCGTCTCTCGCTCTTTTTTTATTGTAGAATTTGATCTTTGAAAAGTTGAAGATTAAAGCCATTTGCTTGTAAGTAAGCAAATGGCTTTTAGAGAAATGAAGATCAATTGACGGGAATTGAACAACAGATTTTTTTGTTGTTTCACATTTTCACTGCTCAGTTGGTAGAGCATCCCGATCCTCGGGACCAAGGTTGGGGTCGCGGGTTTCCCAAAGGGATTCCGTCTCTTGCTCTTTTTTATGCTTAAAAATGGCGACGTACCCAAGTGGCTAAGGGAGAGGTCTGCAATCCCGCCCTGGCGGGACGAATCCGGCCGTCGCCCCAAAAGGTTCTTTGATGGTTTTATTGAAATTAACAACCAATAGGTAAGGTAGACATTTTAGTTTACAATTTTTAGCAGAAAAGGCGACGTACCCAAGTGGCTAAGGGAGAGGTCTGCAAAACCTCGATTCGCCGGTTCGAATCCGGCCGTCGCCTCAAACAGCTCTTTGAATTGTGTAAGTTAAAAGGCGACGTAGTCAAGTGGCTAAGGGAGCGGTCTGCAATCCCGCTTTGGCGGGACGAATCCGGTCGTCGCTTTAAGAAAATTTTTCATGTGCCGAGGTGGTGGAACTGGCAGACACAAGGGACTTAAAATCCCTTGGCTCTTTTGAGCCGTGCGGGTTCAAGTCCCGCCCTCGGCACTTTAAAAACAAGGGCTTATGGAAAAACTCCTGGGCCCTTTTTCTTTTCATATTAAAAAACACTGTTCTGTTAAATCCTGCCACATTTCTACAAAATTTCTACAAATTCCCCTGCTATCTTTAATTATTCAAAATCAATATATCCGTAAATTTTGTCGAGTTTGTTCGACAATTTTTGCCGGAATTATTATTGTTAATAAACGTATTCGTTGATTAATTAAGGAACACGTTTGTTGGCATAAAAATTGAAACTAATAAACAGTTAACATCGGAAATGAATAATAAAGGAGCAAAACGTATGAGAAATTATCTGTGGTCGATGATACTAATTTTTTTGGTGAGTAATTTTGCATTAGCTCAAAGACCTGGTGGAATGAATCTGAAAAATTTTAAAGGAATAATTCAGGGCATCGTTTATGATGATGAAGCCAAAGCTCCCATTGAGTATGCTAATATCATTCTCTACCGAAAACGAGACAGCAGTCAGGTAACGGGAACGATTACCGATAAGGACGGTTATTTTAAATTAGAAAATGTTCCGGCCGGACGTTATTTTTTGGATGTCGATTTTATCGGTTATTCCAAAAAACGTATTGATCCTGTGATAGTTTCCCCCAGATCACCGGAAGTGATGGTGGGAGAAATATTTTTAGAACCGGTTACCTTGCAGAGCGACGCGGTAGAGGTTGAAGCAGAGCGTGTGCCGATAACCTATCAAATCGACAAAAAGGTGATTAATGTAAGTGAACAAGCTACCGCTCAATCAGGCTCGGCGGTGGATGTATTGCAAAATGTACCTTCGGTTGATGTGGATATTGACGGAAATGTTAAATTACGCGGTAGCGGCAATTTTCAGGTTTTAATCGACAACCGGCCAACTATTTTGGAAGCCAGTGAAATTCTACAGCAAATTCCGGCCACTTCCATAGAAAACATCGAAATCATCACCAATCCTTCTGCAAAGTACGATCCGGATGGCGTTTCCGGCATTATTAATATTGTTTTGAAAAAGAACAAATTGAAGGGCCTTAGCGGAATGGTCAACAGTAGCGCCGGTACTTTTGGTCGATATGGAGGTGATTTATTGCTGAGTTATCGCGGTAAGGGATATGTGTTGAATGTGGCCAGTAATTTCAATCGTCGGAATTTTCCCGGAGAACAAAAATTGGAGCGGCATACACAGACGGCTAATTTCACTACCTACAATTACCTCCAATGGCGATACAAAATGGAATATGTTTCCCTATGGATTGCGCATGAGCCTGGATATTAATCTTGGGCACTGGGATGTGCTAAGTTTTGGCGGACGCTTTGGCAATCGTAACATGGAACGCGGTTTTGATCTGGATTACAAAGAATGGACCTCATTAAATCAAAATGATGTGCTTGCTTACGTGAGTAAAGACAACTGGGATAGATCAGGGGATCATTATGCTGTTAATGTAGATTACCAGCATAAGTGGCCACAAAAGAATCATGAATTTACGGCTCAAGTTATTTATGAATGCCGAAATGGAGAAGAAGAATCATTAAACGAATTGTTTGAACTTGACGGTCAATTGATAAAGAGTCAGAAATCAACCGAAGACGGACCTGGTAAAGGCTGGCGCATTAAATTGGATTACAGCCATCCTTTTTCTGAAAACACCAAGCTTGAAACCGGCTACCAGAGTCGAATTCGTCATGCAGATAAAGAAAACAAAGTTTACTACTACGATCTTAACCAAAATGCATTTGTCTTTCAACCGCGATTCAGCCATTTTGCTGAGTACAAACGCAATATTCATTCGGTTTATACTACCTTGTCTTCAAAATGGAAAAAACTTGGATATCAACTGGGATTAAGAGGGGAATACACTTACCGCACCATTGGTTTAAAAGATTCTGCGGCCGCAAAAATCGATCGGTTCGATATATTCCCGACTGCGCATTTTTCCTTTGAGATTGCTCCGGGCCGTCAGATTATGGCCAGTTACACGCGACGTATTCACCGTGCAAGAGGCTGGTTCTTAGAACCTTTTTACACCTGGGGTGATGCCTACAATGTAACCAGAGGAAATCCTGGCCTGAAACCAGAATACATCAATTCTTATGAAATGGGGCATCAGATTTTTATTAAAAAGACCTTAGTCTCTCTGGAAGCATTCTACCGAATTACCAATAATAAAGTTGAACGTGTGCGCTCAGTTTATCCTTACAAAGAAAATGTTTTGCTTCATACTTATGAAAACGTCGGTAAAGATTATGCGCTTGGCGCGGAGTTTTTAGTAAACAGGGACATTGTTAAATGGTGGAATATCAATTACATGGCCTCTGCTTTTCAGTACAAAGTTGAAGGGCGATTATTAAATCAGGATTTTTCCAAAGAAAGCTTCAACTGGGGCTTGCGCCTTAATAATGATTTTCGGCCGGCCAAAAATACACGTGTGCAGTTTAATTTAGGCTATCGCAGTCCAACCGTTACTTCACAGGGACGTAGTGAGGGCTTTTTTACCAGTGATCTGGCTATTAAGCAACAACTGATGGACAGAAAATTATCCCTTACCTTACAGATTCGCGATTTATTTAATACCATGCGCCATGAGTACACATCGGAAGGGAATGGCTTCTATTACTACCGCTATATGGATTTCCCTTCGCCTATGGTTTCGTTTACCATTTCTTACATCTTTAATAACTTTAAACAGGAACGCAAACGGAGTAATGGGAATGGCGACGAGGACATGGGAGGAGAAGAACTTTTCTAACATCGAAAAAGATTAAAATGAAAAATCGGTTCATAGCCAGCTAAAACCGGTTTTCGATTCGATTTCTTTAAACGTTGAAAAATCGGGCATTTCGGCTTTTAAAAACTGGTGAATAAACGTCGGATGCCCGTTTTTTATGATCTTTTCAGGATCATGAAGCTCTTTTAAGATCAATGGTTCAAATTGCTGCGCTTTGCGGCCCCAGAGAATGAAGTAGGGCTTTTGCTCAAGTTGACCAAGCGCTTTGATCAAAGCCTGATGAAAGTCCTGCCAGAATTGAAAATGTTTTTTCTTATCCTTCGCAGAAGAATAAGTAAGGGCTACATTAACCAAGAGTACGCCATTGTTTAGCCAGTGTTGAAATAGCTGATCTGGCGATTTAATACCATGTTCCAGAGCGATTTCCCGGCAGCGAGCGATAGGCGTATGGTAAGTGGCCAGACCATGCGCCACCAACAAAGCCTTTAAAATGTTTTTCATGGAATTACCAACGGTTTTGTCCTGCCATGATTTTATTTCAGCGTCCCAGAAGGCCACGCCGTTGGCGCTGGACTTCCGCGGGTATGGATCTTCACCATACAACACACATTTAACTTTTTCCGGTGGCACCAGGTAGAACACGTTGAAAATTTTGTCCCTTTCCGGAAGGATGGTCGGAAATTGAGCTAAAAAATGGTCAAGTTTTTCATAGAATTGGTTCAAATCCAAAACAGATTCCAAAAACTTTTCCCAATCCTGTGGCAATCGCAAATTCATTACTCCTGTATTAAATGAAAAAAGCAATTTCGTAGATAAAGTAATGTAAGGCAACATAAAAATAGCAGAAGTTTTAAGTCAGGATGGCAACCAGCGAATCACGCCTGGTTTGTAGTGGCTGATGGTCAATAATAAAAATGGATTTATTTTTTTAAAATGATTTTACGGAAAAGAAAATTTTGATATTACCATTTTAAAAGTAGATGCAAGCCCTGCCTTACCATGCGGCATGTCTTATTCATTGCCCGGATTCTTTATTTGAGGAGAAATACAAAATTTCTTTTGCCGTTTTCATGCCCGTCTTAGATAGTAGGAAAATAGTTCAAAATTCGACAGAAAACATTTTAGAAATAGGACATTTAACAACTGTTTAAGTTTTTATCTGTGGAATTAATGTGAACTTACCGGGGTAATCAATGACGTATTAAGTTGCTTTTTGATAGTTAAGTGGGCGCCTTATTAA
>JAGHBR010000316.1 GCA_021160885.1 Caldisericaceae bacterium | reverse complement strand
TTCACGCGGAAATTGGTCACGTTAAGCGACAGGCTTTTTGCGTGTTTGAGTACATCTACTTTGCCCGCGAAGATTCGGTAATTCACGATCGGCTGGTGGCCAGCGAACGGGTGCGCATGGGCAAACGACTGGCGCAAAAGTTCAAACAAACCGGCTTGCAGCCAGACATCATCATTGACGTGCCCAATTCGGCTTACTTTTTTGCCTCGGCCATGGCTGAGGAGTTGGGCATACCGTACCGTCGCGGGCTGGCCAAGAATCACCACATGGGACGCACGTTCATTACCCCGGGGCAGGAGGAACGCGAAAAAATGGTGCGCCAGAAGCTCAACCCCATTCGCGACATTGTGCAGGGTAAAAAGGTGGCCGTGGTGGACGATTCCATTGTGCGCGGCACGACTTCCAAACGCATTGTTCAAATGTTGCGCAAAGCCGGTGCCAAAGAGGTGTACTTTATTTCAGCTTCGCCGCCGGTTAAGCATCCCTGCATTTACGGCATCGACATGTCCGTGAAACGGGAAATTTTAGCTTCGCATTACGATGTGGATGAAATCCGGCAATATCTGGGGGCAGATGAGGTTATTTACCAAGATCTGGAAGATTTGAAAGATTTGTACAAAGATTTGCCCATTTGTCATGCCTGTTTTTCGGGCGAGTATCCCACCGGCGCCGGTGAAGAGGTGTTAGAGGCCATTGAAAAAGAAAAACTGGAATCAAATAGAGTTTAACCACAAAGAACACTAAGAAGTCACAAAGGACACGGAGAATAAGATAAAATAAAAATAAGTCTTCGTGTGCTCTGTGCATTCTCTGTGCACTCTGTGGTAAATAGGTTGTGGAGATACAAAATTAATGCTCATTAAAAACGCGCGCTGGCTTACCGCCGATGGCTACTTTGAAGAGGGACACATTGAAATCGAAAACGGTATCATTCACAAATTAGGTCGTTCTTCAAGTAGTAAAAAATTTGGTACGGTCATTAATGCACGTGGTTATGTTATTTTACCAGGCATCATCGATCCGCATGTTCATTTTCGTGAACCGGGACAAATGTACAAAGAAGGCATCCGTAATGCCTCACGTGCAGCTTTAAAAGGAGGTGTGACCACCGTGATCGACATGCCAAACAACCGTCCGCCAATAACCAATCGTAAGCGCGTGTTGCAAAAACGGCAGCGCTTTGAAAAAAAGGCACTGGTTAACTGGGGTATAATGCTACATGCCACCAATGGCAAGGCAAACATCAGCGACACTCTGGAACTGGTAAAATCTGTAAAAATTTACATGGCTAAATCGTCTTCCTTAGCGGCAGTTACCAACGAAGCTGCCATGCAGAAAATTTTTGAACAGGCCTCAACGGTCTCAATTCATGCCGAAGATGAAACGCAGTTTTTAAGCGATCAAAAAGACCGCTTACCCCACCACGAATGGCGCCCGCGTCAGGCAATCATCAGTGCATTACAAAAAATCGAAGCGGTTCTGAAAGCCATGTCAGAAAAAGAACGGCCAAGAGTGGTGATTTGCCACATGACCACCATTGATGAGGTTCAATGGCTGAAACGCATGAAAAACGAAAGCATTGACGTGTGGGGCGAAACCTGTCCTCATTATTTGTTTTTCACCCAGGATGATTATCTGCAAAAAGGCACCTTGTTTCAAGTAAATCCTCCCATTCGTACTAAAGAGGATCAGCAAGCATTGCTGGAGGGATTGTCTAAGGGAATTATTGATTTTATTGGAACAGATCATGCTCCACACACAATAACTGAAAAGCAGAGTCAGAATCCGCCTTCCGGTATTGCGGCTATTGAATGGTTAATGCCTCAAATTCTTTACCTGATTGATCAGGGAGTTTTGACCTGGGCGCAATTAAATCAGTTAATAGCGGCTGCCAGCGCCCATTGTTACAACATCGCCAATCGCGATGGAATTAAAGAGGGCAACTGGGCCGATCTGGTCATGGTCAAACGCTACGTAGAGCCTCAACCGGATTATGATATTGTGACCAAAACAGGCATTAATCTCTACAAAGATTTTGATTTTCGCTGGAAAGTAGAAATGACGCTGGTCAATGGTGTTGTAAAATTTCAGAAAGGAAAATTTGTCAATGACGCAAAAGGAATGGCTATCTGAATTTGATGATCGGTTATCCGTTGAGTTTATCGACTTTTTAATCGAACAAAAAGTGCTGCGCTTTGGAGAGTTCACTTTAAAATCCGGCTTAAAATCCCCTTTTTTCATTAATATTGGCGACATTTATTCAGGAAGCGCTTACCGGACATTAGGTCAGCTGCTGGCTAAAAAAATTAAGCAGGACTTTCCGAAAACCACGGTTTTGTTTGGCCCACCGTACAAGGGCATTTCCATGGTAACTGCCACGGTCATGGCTTACTATGAATTATTCCAAAAAAATTTACAAACTTTTTACAGCCGTAAAGAAGCCAAGCAACATGGTGAAGGCGGCCTGTTTGTCGGTTATCAGCCGAAAGCCGAAGACCATATTTTGATTATTGATGATGTGCTGACGACCGGTGGCACCAAAATGGAAGCAATTGATCTACTAAAGAAATCTTTTCCTTCAAAAATTGAAGGTATTTTGGTTACTGTTGACCGCCGAACGCAGAATCAGCAGTTTAATTTGGCTGATGTCCGTCTGGATTCGGTTATCAGCCTGCCGGACATCATTCATTATTTAAAGCAAAAGAATGATGAACGATATCAACTACTGGAAGCATTCTACAAAGGAGCTTAAACTTTGAAAGTACGTAAGTTAATTCCTGCTCTGGACACTGACGATTTAAGTAGAATTGAAGAGTTGGTGAAACAGGTTGACCAACACCAGCTGATTTATGGTTACAAACTGGGATTTATTTCCGGTTTAACGCACGGCTTACCCAGGGTGGTGCAAACAATTCGTCAAATTTCGCAAAAACCCATCATTTACGATCATCAGAAAGCAGCGACAGACATCCCGGACATGGGCAAACGTTTTGCTCAAATCATGAAAAATAGCGGCCTGGATGAGGTAATTCTCTTTCCACAGGCCGGGCCTGCGACTCTGGAGGCATGGGTGAAGGCCTTACAGGAACAGGAACTCAGGGTCATTGTGGGCGGCATTATGACGCATCCGAAATACAGACTTTCTGAAGGCGGCTATCTGGAGGACCACGCTGTGCTGGACATTTACGAGCGTGCAGCTCAATTAGGCGTTCAACGCTTTGTGGTACCTTTAACAAAACCGGCCGCTGTTAAAGAGATTGTAAATGTTTTACCCGATCCGGCAAAGGCTGTATTTTATTCTCCTGGTTTCGGCAAACAGGGAGGCGACCCGGCGCAATTTGATTTTTTGCAAACTCATTACCTTATTGTCGGAAGGGCGCTGTTGGGGGCTACAGACCCTTGGGCGTATTTAAAAAAGGTTGAAAAAATATTGTGAGGAACTTACCCCATCCCACTTTCTTCAGCGAAGAGAGGGGGAGTCAAGAGGGGGTGAGTTGACAACCCCTTCAAACCACTGAACATTTTAACTGGCTTGAGGGAATCTTAACACAAAAGTTAAAAAAAAAAAGAAAAGCCTGAGTTTTTAGAAGCATTGGGCAAAGAACTCACCCCCCAGCCCCCTCTCTTCAGCGAAGAGAGGGGGAGTCACGAGGGGGTGAGTTGGAAAATACAGGTTGCAAAAAACTTAGAGGAAAACCATGAAAAAAGATCTGATTTCCATGGAAGACCTTTCGGTCGATGAAATTAAGGAGTACCTGGCGTTGGCGCACCGTGTGGAAGCCACACCAGAAGAAAGGCGCGTTAAACTACTGCCAGGTAAAATCATGGCTGCCATGTTTTTTGAACCCAGTACACGTACCCGCCTCAGTTTTGAGTCAGCTATGCATCGCCTTGGGGGCAGCGTGATTGGCTTTGCCGAACAATCGGCCACTTCGGTCTCCAAAGGAGAGTCGTTTGTAGATACTATTCACACGGTCGAAAATTACTGTGACATCATGGTAATTAGACATCCCGGGGAAGGTACAGCACGCCTGGCCGCCAAAACCAGTGTTCTGCCGGTAATTAATGCCGGCGATGGTTCCAATCAACATCCAACTCAGACACTACTTGATTTGTACACGATTGAAAAAGATCTGGGCAATATTTCAGACATCAGCATTGCCTTTATAGGCGATTTAAAATACTCGCGAACCGTTCATTCCCTGATTCGGGCTTTGATAAAGTTTAATGTTCGGAATTATTATCTGGTAGCTCCTGAATCCCTGCGCTTACCCAAATATTTTATGATGAGTGATGAGCCGGATAAATTCAATTTTTATGAAACTAATGTGTTAGAAGAAGTCATTCCCAAATGCGATGTACTGTACATGACGCGTATTCAACGCGAACGCTTTCCGGATTTATTAGAGTACGAAAAAGTGAAAGATTCTTATCGTTTAACGGCCGCCATGTTAGAAGATGCTCAACCCCACATGCGTGTGTTGCATCCATTGCCGCGCGTGAATGAAATAGCCTATGATGTGGACAAAACCAAATTTGCCGGATATTTTCCACAGGCACGAAATGGCGTAATCATGCGTCAGGCCATTCTGTTAAAACATCTGGGAGTAGAATTATGAGCCAAAAAAACGAAAAAATGTTGATGATTCCCAAAATTAAATTGGGAATTGTAATCGATCATATTCCGGCCGGCGATGGCGTGAAAATTTTGGAAATTATTTCCCGTTATGAAGAGATGAAAGATATTCCGGTCACTCTGGGTATCAATTACGACAGCCAAAAAATGGGACGTAAAGACTTGATTAAATTGCAACTGGAATATTTGTCTCCAGAAATCATTCAGCACATTTCAATTGTTGTGCCCGGCGTGACCATTAAGGCCATTAAAGATTACAAAGTTTACAGTAAGGTAGTGGTGCAGGCGCCTAAAGTGATTAAAAATCTTTTGCGTTGTAAAAACCCAAATTGTATTACCAATCTTGAGAATGAGAGCGAAACTTTGTTCGAAGCAGTGGATGAGGAATCAAAACAGGTGAAATGCGCCTTTTGTGAACGCATTTTTGAGCTTTCAGAACTGGAACCCATCATTAAATGAGAAGAGCATGAATTCCGTACGATTTTTAAATCTTGAATTGAAAAATCCAACGGTGCTGGCTTCCGGCATTCTTGGACTTACAGCTTCTTCCATGTGGCGCGTGGTAGAAGTGGGCGGCGCTGGGGCAGTGACCACCAAATCCTTTAACAAAGACTGGCGTAGCGGCCACAAAAATCCCAGTATTTTACCCTTTCGCCATGGATTGCTAAACGCCGTCGGCCTATCCAATCCCGGCATCGATGAGATGGTTAAAGAAATAGGCAAATTTAAACAACGCGCTTCCGCGCCCATCTTTGCTTCCATTTTTGGCCGTACCATCGACGAATTTGCTGAAGTTACGCAACGCACGGTGGAAGCTGAGCCCGATTTGCTTGAAGTGAATGTTTCCTGTCCCAATGTGCATTCCGAATTTGGCCAGCCCTTTGGCGATAGTTTAAGCGACACAGCAAAAGTCACGGAAATCGTCAAAAAACATGCTGGTAGTATCCCGGTTTCTATTAAATTAGGACCACATGGACCTGGTATTGCCCGCCTGGCCAAAGTGTGTGAAGAAAACGGCGCAGATGCTATTACAGCCATCAACACCGTTGGGCCTGGCATGTTGATTGACATTGATGTGCGTAAGCCCATTCTCTCCAATAAAACCGGCGGCGTTTCCGGGCCTGCTATTTTACCCATCGCCGTTAAATCGGTTTATGAAGTCTATCGGCAAGTGAAAATTCCCATTATCGGAACAGGAGGTGTAACCCAGCCGGAAGACGCCGTTCAACTGATTTTGGCCGGAGCAAGCCTGATCGGTATTGGAACCGCTGTTTATTATCAGGGCATTAAAGTGTTTGAGAAAATAGCACGCGGCATCGAAGCCTATCTTCAGAAATATGGTTTTACTTCATTGGATGAAATTCGGGGGCTGGCACATGAGTGATCTGATGCGAACCTATCCTATTAAAAAGATTGTTGAACACGGACCGGGCGTTAAAAGCTTTTACTTTGAACGCATGTTGGATGCCCGTGCCGGACAGTTCGTCAATGTCTGGTTGCCGGGCATGGACGAAAAACCGTATTCAGTTTCGGCCCTGGGAGAGAACTGGCTGGAAATTTCGGTTAAAGCTTATGGCCCTTTTTCCACAGCCATGATGGATTTGAAAGTTGGTGATCGCCTGGGCGTGCGCGGGCCCTTTGGCAAGAGCTTTACTTACCACGATCGGGCGCTGTTGATTGGCGGAGGCATTGGCATTGCGCCTTTGCGTTTGCTGGCGCATGAATTAAGCGCTAAAAAGTTGTCTTTTGTCAGCCTGTTAGGCGCAGCCACCAAACATGAATTGATCTTTATTGAGGATTTTCAAAAATGGTCTAAAAACTGTTACATCACCACGGATGATGGTTCACAAGGCAAACAGGGACTGGTCACCGAAGATTTGCTTTCTATTATTGAAAAAGAAAAGATCGAATTTATCTACGCTGCCGGGCCGGAGATCATGTTTGTTAAAGTAAAAGAATTAATTGATCCTCTGGACATCCCCTACGAGTTTTGCATGGAACGTTACATGAAGTGCGGTATTGGCATTTGCGGCCAGTGCGTGCTGGATGATTCCGGTGTACGCGTTTGTGTAGAAGGCCCGGTGTTTAATCAGGATGAATTAAAAGAAGTAACCGAACTGGGTATGGTTCACCGTGACGCATCGGGGAGAAGAGTGAAGAAATTTTGAATGTTGAATGTTGAATTTTGAATTATTTTTATTGCACGACTCTCCAGAGTCGTTAGTCCCGCAAAGGGGGACTTTTCTTATCGCTCACTTCTGATTGTACCTGCTTTGTAGCACGGAGTTACGCCACCAGTTCCCGGTTCCCAATTCCCAGTTTCAGATAAGAGTTTAAAGTGTAACACGGTTCTCTGAGTTGTTACAATAGTACAACCGGGACTTATTGGAGCTCGCTTTCTTTCAACCGCTCGGAGAACGGTGTTACACCTGTTTAAAGTTTAGAGTTTAAGAGTTCAGAGTTAAGAGATTTACACACAACACAGCTTCATCTGGAAACCAGATTATTCACTATTCGTTATTCGTTGTTCATTGTTCAAAACGGTGTGTAGTATTTCAATCACTTCGTCCAACAGTTCGTATTCAATGGTCAAAGGCGGCAGCAAGCGTAAAACCATTGGGCCGGCCGGAATTACCAAAACACCTCGTTCCTGCAAAGCCTGAATGAACGGTTGAGTTTTGGATTTTAATTCAATGCCGATCATCAAACCAATTTGGCGTAATTCTTTTACCAACGGTAGTTCATTCGCTTTGAATTTTTCTTTGAAATATTGGCCTTTTTCCCGTGCCTTCTCTGGTAGCCGGTTTTCTTCAATGAATTTGATGGTTGCCAGAGAGGCTGCGCAGGCCAGTGGATTGCCGCCAAAAGTACTACCATGCTTTCCTGAACCAGCTGTAATCTTTTCAGAACAAAGCGTGGCGCCCATGGGAACTCCGCCGGCCATGCCTTTGGCCACACACATAATGTCCGGTTGTAAATCGTAGTGCTGGCTGGCAAACATTTTACCGGTGCGGCCAAATCCGGTTTGCACTTCATCAATAATCAGCAAAATATCCTGTTCCCGGCAAAAGGTCTGAACCTTCTCAAAATAATCGCGCTGGCCAATGTGTATCCCGCCTTCTCCCTGGACCACTTCCAGCAGCACGGCTGCGGTTTTTTCGGTAACAGCTTGTTTTAATGCTTCGAAATCATTGTAAGGCACAAAATGGAAACCAGGAACCAGGGGTTCAAAGTCTCTTTTGTACTGCGGATTAAATGTGGCGCTCAACGCTCCCATGGTGCGTCCGTGAAAGCCGCGACGGGCACAGATAAATTCACTTTTGCCGGTGTTTAAGCGGGCAAATTTCAAGGCGGCTTCTACGGCTTCTGTACCGGAGTTACATAAAAAAGCCTTTTGCAGACTGTCCGGTGTAATTTCAATCAGCTTTTTTAGCAATAATGCCCGCTGACCATTGTAAAAACTACAGGTGCAGGTAATCAGTTTTTTTGCCTGCTGGGCGATGGCCTCGGCTACCTGTTCATTGGCATGCCCAATGTTAACCACCCCGTGTCCACCGGTGCAGTCGATGTACTGCCTGCCCTGATCATCCCAGAGTAAAGCGTTTGATCCGCGAATTAAAGTCAGCCCCCGTTTGGCAAAGAGTGGCAGTCCAAAACGATCTTCATATTCTGCAAATGGTGTCATTTGATCACTGTTCCTTTCCCGTTTAATGCATCTTTAATCGGATGTTCGCTTCGACCATCGGCAATAATAACACGTGGCGAACTATTCTCAAAAAGTTTAACCAAAGCGTGCAGCTTACGCTTCATTCTGCCTTCGGCCGCTGCTTCCCGCCTTGCCAGCTCCTGCTGTGAGAGTTGTTCAATGAGCGAATGTTCATCTGCAATGTCTTCCAATAGGCCTGGCGCTTCAATCAGTTGTAGCACGATGTGGGCTTTGAAAACGGTTTGCAACAGAGCGACAATATCGTCGTTTTCACTGTTTATGGCAGTCCCGTTTTCATCAATAATGGGAACGGTAAGCACCGGCGTGTAGCACTGATCTAATAAGAAATTTAACAACTGTTCATTTACTGACTGTGGTTTACCGGAAAAATCACGCAGTAGTTTGATTTTCCCATTTTCTTTAACACGAATACCCCGATTGCGTCGTCCCTGAATGACCCGTCCATCCAGACCGGTAAGACCAATGGCATTTATTCCGTTTTGCTGTAACAATTCAACCAGTCGTTTGTTACGCAATCCGGAGTAAGCCATCATCATTACATCCAACGTCTGCTGATCTGAAAAAACACTGGAATACCCCGATTGGGAAGTGACGATTTTTTTGTTAAGACCTAATTTTTGCAATAACTCATCGCGCAAAGCATTGGCGCCATGCACAATAAGCATTGGTTCATGGATGTCTGCCAAATCAGAGGCAATTCCAGGTAAATTAATGCTGTTTCCCCCGCCGATTTTTACAATTATCATAATTGAATTTCCTCCAGAGTTTGATTGGCAATCGGCTGCCATTCATTAAAAAGATCTAATGGTTCAGAGCAAACCAATAAACGGTCTTCATCATGATAACGAAACATGGTAAAATAATCTGGCTGTTCATTGAAAAGCGAATTTAGAACAGTTTGCTTGGCATCGGCAATTATAAAGTTAAGTGCCCGGATGTAAGAGGAACGTTTAACAATAATAAGAACCGCTCTTTGAACCGCGCTTAAAAGGTTTCCCTTATTAAAGCGAAGAATGAAGTTAAAGATTTTTTCTGCGCCTATTCTGCCTTCGGCTTGCAACCGCACGCCATGTAGTTCGCCGTTAAAAATAAAAACAGTACCCTGTTGAATAAAGGGCATGTTATTTTCAATGGCAATTCCCTGATCGCGAAAGGCGCTGCGGGCGTGAACCAGCAAGCGATTCGTTTGCGGAATGCGATCTGGGTTGTCTTTCCAAACCGGGCGAATGGTCCAGTAGGTATTCCAGCCATCTTCTTCCCACCAGGCGCAGCCCCAGCCATGTCCCTGGTACTCGGTACTGTTTTTGGCCATGCGCGCAAAAGACTTCAAAATATGAGAAGGATTAAAATGTTGTTTGCTTTCAACATACAAGATGCGGCACATACGAACTCCTGTTTAATGGTCATTGCTTCATTTAAAAAATTCGAAAATCTAATTTCGAAATACGAAAAAACCCGTTTCTTCTCCGGGGCACGGGAAAAATTCAAATGGAGCTATCACTGTTGTCTAAATAAATCCGATATTCAGTTTATTGCATCAACACATTCAGTGCATTTTAAAGGCCTCTTAACCCTTAAACTCTTATACTCTTAACTTTATTCAAGTTGTAGCCCATCCCGACAATGGCTTGCGCCTCGGACACCTTTTCCTGCCAGAAGGGAAAAGATAATCGTCTATTTACTAATTCTGAATCCCAAGTTCCCCAAAATGTAACACGACTCTCTGAGTCGTTAATCCCGCCTTTGCGAGATTTTTTGTTCGCTATCGCTCGCACCCGCTCTGGAGAGCGGGGCTACAGTTTCGCACTGCCCCCCCTAAACAAGTTCCCAGTTCCTAATTTATTCAACCCTTACCCTCTTAACTTCTTATCTCCATTCAACCAATCAACTATTCAACCAAAATCCCATTAACCTTTATACTCTTACACTCTTATACCCTTATACTTTTAACTTCACAGAATTCTGCGAAAAGGACCTGTTAAGCATAATGTTTACAGCCGTAATCATTTAAGCCATTTTGTGCTATTGGGCTTTGGGTGAAGTTACCCGGTCAATCAGGTAGAGAATCGATTCAAAGGTAATACCGCTGTGTTCGCTTAAACCGATCTCACAGGTTCGGCTGGTAGAATAGCCATGTTTTATATTTTGGGGCAATTGTTCTTTTAACAATTTAAGCCCATTTGCGTTCAGTTCTGGATGGGTAAATCCGCGATCTCCGGCAAAGCCACAGCAGGTAGTGTCTGGCGCCACTACTTCTTTTGCGCACATTTGGGCTAACTGTAAAAGCGGTTCTTCTAAGGCCATTTTTTTGGCGCTGCAAACCGGAAAAACGGTAATAGGTTCATCCAAAGGTTTAAATTCAAGATGCGGGCTTAAAAATTTTAATGAGAATTCAATCGGTTCGTACAGCTTCAAGCGTTTATCCAAATTTTCTTTCATGGTGTACAAGCAGGGACTCATATCCGAAAGTACCGGAATCACTCCGTTGTCGCTGGCTTTAAGCAGGGCTGCTTCCAATTCTTTGGATTTTCGCTGACCAATTTCGAAATAGCCCTTGCTGGAAAAAGCCATGCCGCAACAAAGTTGATTGACGTTTTCCGGGTAAATTACCTCGAAACCAGCTTTTTTCAACAAGCGGTAAGTCAGTTTGGTCAAAGGTTCAGCCTGGTCGCTGTCAGGTAAAACGCCCATGGAACGCGTGATGCATGAGGGAAAGTAAACCACTTTACGGCCATTATTTTTTAGAGCAGATTGCGAATTTGTTTTAATCTTGATTGCCGGACGTGGCATGTAGGGGGAAATTCGTGGAAACCGGTTACCCGTTAACCGTCGCAGCACATTAGAGGTAGTCGTCAGGAACTTTTTGCCAAATAATTTTCTTTTAAGGTCTAACATGCCCAGCCCCAAACGCATCAGGGCCGTAACCAAAGCCATGTGATCGGCAATCAGGCCGGCTGTCCAGCGGGCAATTCCTGAAAGCTGATCATGTCGCAATTCTTTAATGAGTTTTCCGGTATCGATGTTCACCGGGCAGGTTAAGGCGCAAAGGCCGTCAGTGGCGCAGGTTTCATTTCCGTAATATTGATAGCGTTCATTCAGAATCGCCAGGCGTTGAGGTTCTTCGCCACTACGTTTCAATTGTTGCATTTCACGGTAAACCACAATCCTTTGTCTGGGCGAAAGGGTTAAGCCCCTTGACACACAGCTGTTTTCGCAAAAACCGCATTCAATGCAGTCGTCAATTAAATCATGGGCCTGTGGCATGGGTTTAAACGACTTTAAATGCAGTTGAGGATCATGATTAATCACCACACCAGGATTCATAAGCTGGTCGGGATCAAATATTTGCTTGATCTCTTTCATTATTTCGTAAAGTTCGTCGCCCCATTCTAATTTAACGAATGGAGCCATATTACGTCCGGTGCCATGTTCTGCCTTTAAAGAGCCATCGTATTCATGTACAACCAGATGCACCAGCTCATCAATAAAAGCAGAGTAACGGTTTACCTCTTCAGGATTGGTAAAATCCTGAATCAGTACAAAATGTACATTTCCATCAAAAGCATGTCCCCAGATGATGGCTTCATCATAATGATATTTTTTAAACAAAGCCTGCAAATCGAGAATAGCTCGGGCCAGGTTTTCGTAAGGCACAGCAATGTCTTCAATGACTACAGTTGTGCCTTTTTTTCGATTGGCACAAACCGAAGGGAACAATCCCTTACGTACGCTCCAGAGTGCAGTGATTTCATTAATATCTTTAGTAAATTCAACTGGCTTAACCATGGGCAAAGTTTTTAAAGCCTGGCTAATTTCATCAATTTGTTGGTTTAAAGTATGCACATCATTGGCTCTTGTTTCCACTAATAAAGCGGTGGCATTGGGATCAAGTTCTTTTAGATAAGCAGGCATCAAAGGCTTATCTTCCACCGAGCGCAGGGAAGCGCGATCCATTAATTCGGCTGCATTAACCTGACAGGTTCGTAGAATGGGGATGGCTTTACAGGCGGTTTCAATATCCGGGAAAATCATCAGGCTGGCGGCTTTGTGGGTAAAATCATCCACCGTTTCCAGCGTTATTTCAGAGATAAAGGCTAAAGTGCCTTCGGATCCAACCATTAAATGTTCAATAATATCGATCGGATCTTCGAAATCCACAAAGGAGTTAAGACCATAACCGGTAGTATTTTTCAATTGGTATTTTTGTTTGATTCTGGAAACCCAATCCGAATGGTCAAAAATCTTTTTACGTAAATTAGCTATTTTTTCAATTAGATCTTTTTTTGTAGCCAAAAAATTGCGCCGACTTTCGGGATCATTGGTATCCAGAATCGTACCATCGCTAAAGATCAAGCGCAGACCGGCTAAAGTGTAGTAACTGTTTTTCCTGACGCCGCTGGTCATGCCACTGGCATTATTGGAAACGATGCCGCCAATAAAGGCATGATTGATGGAAGCCGGATCCGGGCCGATCTTTTTACCAAATGGCTGCAAGTATTGATTGATTTTACCGCCGGTCAACCCAGGTTGCACTGTGATACGACTGGCATCTTCATTTACTGACCAATGCCGCCATTCAGATGGTTCAATGACTAAAAGGACAGAATCCGTGATTCCCTGTCCGGAAAGACTGGTACCCGCTGCCCGGATAGTGTAAGGGATTTTAAATTCAGCACAGGCGCGGATAGCCCACAAGGCTTCATCTTCATTATGGATTTTTACCACCAATTTAGGAATCAATCGATAAAAGCTGGCATCCGTACCATACGCCAGAGTGTTTAAATCGTCATGTAGTAATCGTTCTTCAGGAATTAAATCGGCCAGCTGTTTGTAAAGATTTTGGATGTCTCCGCTTAACATACTATCCTCTTGTTATTGCTTCTTTAAAATAAGTCAAAAACATGCAAAAAAATTCCATTTTTTTACAAATAATTTTTTAATTTTATTCAGAAATGTAATAAAAAATTGGAAATAGTCATCATGGAAACTCCCATTGAACTTTTAAAAACTTTTTACGAAAAAGTTGACCAAAAAGCTCGCCAGTTAGAGGAGCTAAACAAAGAGCGCTTACACTGTAAGCCCGGTTGTGCCGATTGCTGTTTGGACGGAATTACAGTGTTTGAGGTTGAGGCGGATTACATTAAAAAAATGGCTCCGGATGTTTTGAAACAACAACCTCATCCAAAAGGAAAGTGCGCCTTTTTAGACGAGCATGATCTCTGCCGCATTTATCCTTTTCGACCTTATGTCTGTCGTACTCAGGGACTGCCCCTGCGCTGGTTCGAGTACAACGAAAGCGGCCTGAAGGTAGAGTATCGTGATATTTGTCCTTTAAATGATACAAATACGCCGCTGCAATTTTTAGACGACAGATATTTTTGGGAAATCGGTCCCTTCGAGCAGGAATTGGCTGACATGCAACAAAAATACAAAAATGGACGAATGAAGCGTATCCTATTAAGAGATCTGTTTCAAAAATAATTTTATCATCAATTAAGCCACCTTATTAAGCTAACTTAAAAAATGTTTGACTGGTGCAGTTAGTTGTTTTTTGATTAAGATAAAGAAAAAAGCAGTTTTGTCGATCATTTTAAATATTTAAATTTAAAGAATGGATTATGATTTCAAAAAGGATATTAAACATTTTTCCGAAAAAAGGATTTTCTTTAATTGGGCCATTGATTCTGTTTTTTCTACTGGCCTTTATTTTGAGTTTCTTGTGGCTGCACGATCGGGAGCAAAAGCGTCAGTCTTTGAAAGAGCTGACAGGTTTAATGACTGAGCAAACATCGTTTCGTCTGGAAAGCTGGATCAATCAGCGCTTTACTATAGCGGACTATTTAGCATTAAACTGGACAGAACAATATGTACAATCTTCTCAAAAATTCAAAAAAGACGTAGCCAATTTGCTAAAAATTTATTCTGGCATTCAAGCCATCAATTGGATTGATGCGGACTGGACGATTCGCATTGTAAATCCTTTAGAAGGTAATGAACAAGCCTTGAACAAAGATTTGCACTTTCATCCTGCCCAAAGCGTTAAAACCGCTATACAAAAAGCCATCGATTCAAAAAAAATTACCTGTTCGCCTGTGGTTCCTTTGTTACAGGGCGGGCAGGGGTTTGCTTCTTACCGGCCATTGTTTCAAAACGAACAAATATTTGGTTTTATCAATGTCGTTTTTAAGACCGATACCTTAATTAAATATTGTTTGGGCAATCCCTTTTTAAGACAAAATTTTAAAGTCAAAATAACGACTCTGGATGGTGATTCTATTTTTCAATCCGCTCCTTCTTTAATTGTTTCCGAATACTACCAGGAATCCCTTGTTAAAATCGGAGATCAATACTGGAAAGTAACGATTGACCCAACAGAAAATTTTATAAAAAGTCAATTAGATGTTACAAAAGACAAATATTTTATTTTAAATCTAATTTTTGTTTTGATCATATCCGTTCTAATCTGGAATGTATTATTGCGCCATTATAAGCTTCAGCAAAGCGAACAACGATTTCGTTCTCTTTTCGAATCTGCCAATATTTGGATTCATTTGTTAAAAACAGATGGCACCATTCTACGGGCTAATCCAATATTCTTTCAGCAAACTAAGATAAGATTGGACAAATTGGAGGGTAAAAATTTTACCGAGCTTTTAACGGCCAAATCACAAAGGATTTTTAAACAATGGTTAATGCATCTTACTGAACAGCCGGAATTCAGATCAGAATTAGAATTTAAAATCAAGGGCCGGAAATCGGGCATTATTGACTGTTCTGGTGTCGTTATTGAAAATGAATCTGGAAAAAGCATTGTGCTGTATTCCAATAATGTTACAGATAAAAAGCGGTTTGAAAAGGCTTTAAACGAAAGCGAAGAAAAATACAGACAAATTGTAGAACAGAGTCACGATGCAATTTTTATCTATCGTAATAATAAATTTTTATTTGTTAATGAAAGCCTTAAAACACTTTCCGGCTACGACAAAGAAGAACTTTACAAGATTGATATTTTTCAACTAATCCATCCTGATGATCGTGACAAATTGGTTAATTTTGCCAATGCTCGCAAAAAAGGCAGTTTTTCGCCGCATCAATACACAACCAGAATAATTACCAAAAGCGGTAAACTCAAGATTTGTGAATTCAATGTAAACACCATCTTATATCAGGGGAAGACCGCTGTATTAGGTACGGTACGTGATATTACCAAAGAACGCGAAGCGCATTTTGCCTTGCAAGAAAGCGAAAAACGCTACCGAAATTTATTCGAGAATGTGCCGGTTGGACTTTACCGTATTACACAAGATGGCAATATTATTGCGGCTAACCCGGCCATGCTTAAGCTTTTGGGCTATGACTCTTTTGACGAATTAAATAAAATTAATTTTTTTTCCCTTTATACTGATAAAAAAACCTACACATTGTGGAAAAACCTGTTAAAATTCAGTGAAAAGCAACACACGCATGAGACCAGATTGAAGAGAAAAGACGGTAATATTATTTGGGTACGTGATACCGCCAAGATTTACCGTGATGCTGAGACCAATGAAGTGTATTTTGAAGGTGTTCTGGAAGACATTACTGAGCAAAAGAAGGCCAAAGATCAGCTTGTTGAAAGCGAACGCCGATTTAAAGAGATGGCCAATTTACTGCCTCAATGTGTTTTTGAAAGCGATCCTAAATTAAGGCTGACCTACGTTAATTCTTTCGCCACCCGCCTGGTTGGTTACAGTCAGCATGAAATGCTTAATGGGATGAATATTCTGGAATGGTTTCCCGAAGGTCAAAAAGTTAAAGTTGAGGAATTTTTTAATTCCATTTTAAATTTTAAACAACCTCCTTCCAATGAATTTTTAGCATTGCGGAAAGATGGAAAATTGTTTCCCGTGCTAATATTTGCCACAGCGATTTTACGCAGAGACGAAGTTAATGGAATTAGAGGTGTTTTGGTAGATATTAGTGAACGAAAGAGAATCGAGTTAGCCCTTAAAGAAAGTGAAACTCGCTACCGAAGTTTAGTTGAGCAATCACCCGATGCTATTATTGTTTATGAAAACGGAAGTGTTTTATTTGCCAATCAGGCAGCGGCTAAAATTTATCACGCCAAGTCCATAAACGACCTGATTGGTTTACCTTTCTTAAATTTTATTCATCCTGATTATCGCGAGTTGGTAAAAGAACGAATCATTGCAGCTGCTAAAACGGGAAAGAACCAACCGTTGGTACAGGAAAAACACATTGCCCTCGATGGGACGGAAATTGACGTGGAAGTAGTTCTGACACCTTTAGAATACCAGGGGCGAATTGTTAATTTGATAATAATTCGCGACATTACCGATCGTTTAAAATATCAACACGCCCTGCAGGAATCCGAAGAGCGGTTTAAAAGTATTTTAACCAGTATGATCGACATGGTATTTCTGTTTGATCCAAATGGGAAATTGCTGTTTTTTAATACACCTAATCCTCAAAATTTGAATCTTGATTTTAGCAGGTTTATCGGAAAACCAATTTTTAGATATCTGCCAAGAACATTAAAACTACAGTTAAAAGCAACCATAAAAAAATTAAATGAGGGGCAAACAGTAAAATTAGAGTTTAACCAGAGCCTAACAAATGGGCAAATAAAGTGGTTTTCCGCTAATATCACGCCCATGCTCATCGACCAAAAAATACATGGCTATGTTGCTGTGGTGCGCGATATTACCAATCGAAAAGAAAGCGAATTAAAATTAAGCCAGGCCTTAAGTGAGAAAGAGATATTGTTACAGGAAGTACATCACCGCGTTAAAAACAATTTACAAAGTTTATTCTACCTAATTCAGATGAACAAGAACCAGGTTAAAGATGTAGACAGCAAAGAAATTTTTAATGATCTGCAAAACCAATTAAAAGCAATGAGTCTGGTTTATGAACAATTGTACCATTCTACCAATTTAGCCGCCATTGACATGAAAAGTTATTTACAGAATTTATTGACTAATGTCAGACACTCTTTTGCAAATATTAAAGATGTAAACATTTTAATTGATGTGGACGATATAACACTTACAGTAGATAAAGCATTGCCCTGCGGTTTAATTGTTAATGAATTAGTGAGCAATGCATTTAAATATGCTTTTACCAATGGCGATTTTACTAAAAAAGAAATTTACATTGGATTCAAAGAAAAGCAAAGCAACTATCAATTAACTATTTGGGATACCGGAATTGGATTTTCAGTGGGAAATGATTTAAGTTCACTAAATTCAATGGGGTTAAAGTTAGTGCACTTGTGGGCAACACATCAGTTGGGTGGAAAGATTAACTTTAATAGCGGACAAGGTGCAGAAATAAATATTCAATTTTCAAAGAAGTAAGGGTGGGTTTAAATGGATACTCCACGCATTTTTATTGTTGAAGACGATGCTCTTGTCGTATCGCATCTGCAACAAATTTTAGAAGAATTTAATTATCAGGTTGCCGGAATCGCCGCTTCAGGTAATGATGCCTTAGAATTGGTAGCAAACAGAAAACCAGATTTAATCCTGATGGATATCCGAATTCGCGGCCCTTTAAATGGTCTGGAAACCGCCAAAATAATTTCACGAAAACAAAACATCCCAATCATCTTTTTGACAGCACACGCCAACAAAGAATATTTGGCACAAGCTCAGGTAGAAAATGCTTTTTCATACTTGCTAAAACCAATTCGCAGCGTCGACCTGCACACTAATATTCAGATGGCTCTTTTTAACCATCAAACACAACAAAGGTTAAATATTGTAAACACAATCCTTAAGACCAGACAAAAATTAAATCGTTTAATTTTAGAGAAGACGGACAAAAACGATCTGTTAACCGCCACAGCGCAACTGTTGGTGAAATCTGGTGTTTTTGCTTCGAGCCTGATTGTTACCGACATCCGTTTTAGCCTTCCAAAATTCTATTATTATCCTGAAGGTTGTGCAGAAATAGCTGATCTTAAGAATTATATTCATAATGCTGAATTACCCATCTGCTTAAAACAGGCTTTGAATTCTGATAAGGTAGTTACCTTTAAAAACAGCGATAACGACTGTCAGCTATGTCCTTTGAATAAGGGAAAAAAAGAACATTATCACATGAGTTATCAAATAAAATTCAGAAACAATCAATACGGCCTTTTGACTACCTTTCTGGCGCCGACGTTTTTCCCCAGTGATGAAATTGTTGAACTTTTTAAAGAGCTCTGCGATGATCTGGCCTTTGCTCTTCATAAGTTTGAATTAGAAGAGTTACAGCAAAAAGCTCTAAAAGCATTGGAAGAAAGCGAGTATAAATACCGTGTTTTGAGTGAAAATGCGCTGGTCGGTGTTTTTCTTGTCCATGACGAAAAATTTAAATACGTCAATCCGCAAATGGCTAACATTTTTAAATACGACAATCCCAAAGAAATTTTACAGCTCGGGTCTTTTCTTGATCTGTGTCATCCGAGCAATCACGCGCTGATTAAAGAGATATTTGAGAAAATTCTCAACAGTAAAGATGAAGCATTGCACATAGAATTTAGCGGAAAAGACAAGTACAATCAAAAGCTGGAAATTGAACTGCTGGCTTCGCGCATAGAATACCAGGGGAAAACGGCCATTTTAGGCACCCTGTTTGATATTACCGAGAAAAAGGCCAAGGATCAAATCATTCGCTTGCTTTTGACAGGCATTAAAGAGAGTCCGGTGGCCATTATCATCACGGACAGCAAGGGGAAAATAGAATATGTTAATCCGGCATTCTCCAAAATTTCTGGCTATTCAAAAACAGAAGCTATTGGGAAAAATCCCAACATCTTGAAATCAGGTGAAATGCCGGAAGAATTTTACGTTAATCTCTGGGAAACTATTAAGAAAGGCGAAGCCTGGACGGATGAAATTATTAACAGGAAAAAGGACGGGAGCCTTTACTGGGCAAGGCAGCTCATAACACCCATAAAAAATGAACACAATCAAATAACGCATTTTCTTGGCATTCAGGAAGATATTAGCGAAAAAAAGAAATTGGAACGACAATTGCTTCAATCACAGAAAATGGAAGCCATTGGTCGTTTAGCCGGAGGTATTGCGCATGATTTCAATAATCTGTTAACCGTTATCAATGGTTATGCACAACTATTACTTTACTCCTCATCGGAAGATGACCCTAACCGTAAAAAGGTTGAACAAATTTTACAGGCGGGCGAAAAAGCCAAAAGCCTGACCAGTCAATTGCTGGCCTTTAGCCGCAAACAAATGCGCCAGATTCAAAAATTGAATCTGAATAAAGTGATCGAAGATTACTTCCCCATGGTTCAAAGTTTAATTGGCGAAAATATTTTAGTTGAAAAACAACTTTCTTCTGATCTTTGGACCATCGAATCGGACAAACACCAGATTGAGCAAATTTTATTAAATTTGATTGTTAATGCCAAACAAGCCATGCCAGAAGGTGGTAAACTTACCATAATAACCCGAAATGTAACTCTTAATGAAGAATTTATTTCGGAAAACGAAGGCGCAAGAAGCGGCCCTTTTGTTCAACTGTCTATCACCGATACCGGAGTTGGCATGGACGAGGAAACATTAAAACATATTTTTGAACCATTCTTTACGACTCGTGGAGTGGGCGAGGGAACTGGGCTTGGCCTGTCCACGGTTTACGGCATTGTTAAACAAAATGATGGATTGATTTATGTAACAAGCGCTCCGGGTCATGGCGCTATTTTTGACATTTATTTTCCCAAAGCTGATGGCGAAGATTCTCAGACAACTAAAGCTGAACAGTCCTCAGCAGAAGAATTGTTCGGCTCGGCATCCATTTTATTGGTTGAAGATGATCTGGATGTGCGTAATTTAATCAGTCGTTCCCTTTCTTACTTTGGATTTAAAGTTACGGCTGCACGTGATGGTAAAGAAGCTTTAGAAAAACTTAAAGAGTCCTCAAAGAAATTTGATTTGTTAATTACTGATGTAATTATGCCTAATTTAAGTGGGCAAAAATTAGCCGACATGGTTCATCAAAGTCATCCGGAATTGCCGGTGTTGTTTATTTCTGGCTACACTGACAACGAACTTAAATCGGTGCCCGAAAAAGAGTTGACCAATTTTTTACAGAAGCCCTTTTCGCCTATTGATTTGGCCAAGAAGATTAAAGATGTGTTAAACGGTTAGGGAAAAGGATTTTGGGCTCCTGATAAAATCAGGTTATCTTAATATGCCTTGAAATTTTTAAATTTTCACCTTCTTCTCTAAACCGTTTAAAGATTTGAGAAAATATTAAAGCTGGGCAATAAGAAAAAAAGAAGATCAGTAAATATTACCAAAATCTCGGATAAAAGGTATTATCATAAAATCTTAATTCATTTAGCCAATATTCCGGTGCTGAAATAATTATTTGCATTTTAGTGTTTTAAATTTTAGTATTACGCATTCATTTTATTTGGTGCAAAACAGCAGGAGTTCTTATGTTTTATTCAAAACTTTTTTTGAATTTTAGTCCAGGAACAGCTTCTTCAGTTCATTATTTCCAATTTTCTTTTACGCTTCCCAAAGCCCTTCCTTTTTCCTTCCGATGTTTCAACTTCTGTTGTCCCTGTCATAAGTAATCTTTTTAAATTACAGTTATTTTAAAAATAAGCATTCAAATTTGCAATTACACAAAAAAGGCACAATAAAAAGCGCCTTTTATGAAAAATAATTGTTTTTCTCCGCCAAAAGGTTGGAGTTAAGCATATTAAAAATTGTAACGAACAAGTAAGCCTAAGGCTAAGCTTTGCAGGCTTTTCATGAAAAGCTCATGTGTAATACAATTAGTTTGGTCAAAAATACGAGGATTAACATGAATGCATTTAAAGATTTCAGTACATTATTATTAAAAAAACATGTTGAACATTTAAACAGTTTTCCTGCCAAAGGAGAAGTCCACAATTTCGTCGAAGAGCTGTTAGCTTTGCTTTTTCCACATTTCAGCGAACAAGCGCAATTTCTAAGTGAAGATGAAGTCAAAGGCAAAATTTCAGTCTTAAGGCGTCGCTTAACGCAAATTTTACGCCCATTAGAAGGACGGATGGATAATAGCGCCGGCGGCATTGCTGATCTATTTTTTGAACAATTACCCCTGGTCTATCAGTTATTGTGGCAGGATGCAAAAGCTATTTATGAGGGGGATCCGGCAGCCGAAACGTTGGATGAGGTGATTTCAGCCTATCCCGGATTTTATGCCATTTACGCTTATCGAATTGCACACATTTTTTATAAGGCTGGAGTGCCTATTTTCCCAAGATTAATCACAGAGTTTGCACATAACAAAACAGGCGTCGATATCCATCCCGGAGCCAAAATCGGTCATTCATTTTTCATTGACCACGCAACAGGTATTGTGATCGGTGAAACGACTGAAATCGGTAATAACGTTAAAATTTACCAGGGCGTCACTTTAGGCGCTTTAAGTGTATCCAAAAAACTTTCCCGTAAAAAACGTCACCCCACCATTGAAGATAACGTAATCATTTATTCTAGCGCCACCATTTTAGGCGGCGACACAGTTGTCGGCCACGATAGCATCATTGGGGGTAATGTGTGGCTTACGCGCAGCGTACCGCCTAATTCCATTGTTTATCAGACTTCAGAAATCAGAGTAAAACCTAAAAATCAAGCAGATCAGGCAATAATGTTTCATATTTAATTATCAGGAGGAACTATCATGAGATATCAGAACATTCTCGAACAAATCGGTAATACTCCGCACGTGCGGATCAATAAATTGTTTGGTGCCAGCCACCATGTATGGCTAAAATTAGAACGTTCAAATCCAGGGGGCAGCATTAAAGATCGCATTGCGCTTTCGATGATTGAAGACGCCGAGGATAAAGACCTTTTGAACAAAGACAGCATTATCGTTGAGCCAACTTCTGGCAATACTGGTGTGGGCCTGGCTATGGTGGCTGCGGTCAAAGGCTATCGTATTATTCTGGTTATGCCTGAATCCATGTCCATGGAAAGAAGACGTTTAATGGCAGCCTACGGCGCACAATTTGAGTTAACGCCCAAAGAGCAGGGAATGAAGGGCGCCATTGAAAAAGCTAAAGAATTAACGCGCAAATTACCCAATGCCTGGATGCCCATGCAATTTGAAAATTCTGCCAATGTAGAAGCGCATAAAAAATTTACTGCACGCGAAATCTTAAATGATTTCCCGGAAGGATTGGACTGGATTATCACCGGTGTAGGCACTGGTGGCCACATTACAGGTGTAGCCGAGGTTCTTAAAAAAGAGTGGCCAAATTTACAGGTGTTCGCTGTAGAACCCGACCAATCACCAGTCCTGAGCGGCGGCCAGCCTGGCTCCCATCCTATTCAGGGGATTGGCGCCGGTTTTATTCCGCCGATCATGAAGACCGGATTGTTAGACGGTGTCATTCAGGTTACTAAGGACGAAGCCTTTTCTTTTGCTCAAAAAGCAGCCAAACAAGAAGGCATTTTAGTGGGCATAAGCACTGGCGCTTCTTTAGCAGCCGTTGCCAAAAAATTGCGGAAGACCAAAGGAGCGAAACGCATTTTAACCTTTAATTATGATACTGGCGAAAGATATTTGTCCATTGCTGAATTATTTGCTTAAATCGGATAAAGAAAGCATATAAGTTAACCTCCCCTTCATCGTTTTGCAGGGGAGGTTTTTAGCCAACTTGCGCTGGGAACGGTTAAAATTCAAAGAACATTCGGTGTTATATTTCGGGTAAGTTCTTAATCGCTTCTTCTTCAATGTCTTTAAAATACTTGACTGTGCCTACTTTTAATTCCATGGTGGACTCATCATCACAAACGATCATGGCTTTGCGGTGTAATTGCAGCATGGAAACCGTCCACATGTGATTAACGCCTTCTTCTACCACCTTTTGTAATGCGCGGGCTTTTTTGTAACCATTGATGATGATGACCACTTCCTGTGCATCCATAATAGTTCCCACACCAACTGTCAGGACCGTTTTGGGCACTTTGTTTACATCATTATCAAAAAATCTGGAATTGGCCAGGCGGGTGTCATAGGTAAGTGTTTTAATTCGGGTACGAGAAGTTAAAGAAGAACCCGGTTCATTAAAGGCGATGTGCCCATCAGGCCCAATACCGCCCAGAAACAGATGGATTCCTCCCACGTCTTTAATTTTTTGTTCATATTCATCACATTCTTTCTGCAAATCGGGCGCATTCCCGTTCAGAATATTTACATTTTCTTTTTTGATGTCAATATGGTTAAAAAAATTATGCCACATAAAATAATGATAGCTCTCCGGATGATCCTCCGGCAGCCCCACATATTCATCCATATTGAAAGTAATAACATTTTTAAAAGAGATTTTACCCTGCTTGTACAATTCAATAAGCTCACGGTAAGTGCCCAAGGGTGAAGACCCGGTAGGCAGTCCAAGTACAAACGGGCGATTCGGGCTGGGGTTGAATTTGTTAATTTTACCGGCGATGTAATGTGCTACCCATTTGCTTAAACGCTCATAATTTTGATGAATAATAATACGCATGGCAGGCTCCTTTCTTTGAAAGGCAATGCATTAGTTTGGTTTCCAAACAAACTTTTTTGATAAGATAATAAATTTTTCGGGCTAGAAAAAATATTTTTAAGTTGCATCTCCAGATTCTTACTAAATATTCTATTACAACAAAGCTGCAATCCGGATTAGTAGCCTTCGAAGGCACCGAACATTTAAAAAATGTTAAATGCTTAGTTTTGAATTTTGAATTAACCTTAACTGAATTCTTCTAATTCCAAGTTCTCAGTTGTCAAATTTCAGTCTTCAGTTTGTCGATTGCCTTACGCTTTTGTTTTCTATTTACCAAATTACTCTTCAATAAATTAATCAATCGACCATTTGCCCAGCAATACGCCATTGTAAACTATTTTTCAACTCGAAACCTTTGCAAAAATCGGGAATTCTCCAACCCTGTCATTCTGCACTTGATGCGTATTCTAATATTTAAAATAACTTAGAGATACCAGCCTGCGCGGGAATGACATTCTTAATGATTTTTTCAAAGGTTTCACCTCAACAAATTTGCAGCTTTATGGCTAAATTCTATTTTTGGTCTTCATTAATGTGAAAAATTATTCATAATCGTTAAAAATCAGCGTTTTTTACTGAAAACAATCATTAATCATATTATATTAAGTGTGAATGTGAATGATTGTGAATTGTTTAACTAAATGGGAGGCATGTTATGAAGCACCGTTTAAGTATCATTTTACTCTTTTTATTCTTGATGACTTCGCTGGTGATGGGGCAAAGTGTGCTGTTAAGCCCCTACGGAGTGTCGCCG
The DNA here is from genome assembly GCA_021160885.1 of Caldisericaceae bacterium. Classification (GTDB taxonomy): domain Bacteria; phylum Calditrichota; class Calditrichia; order Calditrichales; family Calditrichaceae; genus Caldithrix. The sequence continues at coordinate 3,102 of JAGHBR010000316.1, read as the reverse complement.
CGCGATGCCGGCCTGGACGATGCTGACATTTTTGATGTGGCCTACAATGGCCTGTTGAATGTCGGAGTGGAAACCAAAATGTACTTTAAAGGTATGCGCACCGATGCTGATCTTGAATCGCCGGCCTGGATGGTCATCATGAAACCAGATGGTTCGGTAGCAGACATTATGGAAACGATGGATATGGATGCTCAAACTCAGATTGCTGCTTTTAAGCCGGATGTGGTTGGCATTTACAAAATTGAGTTTTCCGATGGCGATTTGAAGGATACGCTTACCGTACACGCTGGGCTTTACATGGGCATTGAAGAAGGCAAATGCGGGCTTTGCCACAGCGGTAAAAAAGCTGAGTGGGAAGAAACCGGCCATTATGAGATATTTGAAGAGGGCATGAAAGGCACTTTGAGTGACCATTATGCCGGTTATTGCATTGAATGTCATACCACCGGCTATGATGCCATGGCCAATAATAATGGCTTTGATGATCGTTCCCAGTATGTTGATATGTATGGCAAAGACACGACCTTTGTCTTTCCTGATTCAGCTTCTCTGGTAGATTACTATGGTTCGCCTGATGGTCATCTTTATCCCGGCGTTTGGGATTCTTTGTTTGTTTTCTATCCAAATAGCATGAAAATGGCACGCATTCAGTGCGAAAGTTGCCATGGGCCCGGAAACGATCATTTTGGTGTCGTAGATGACAACAAAATGGTTGCTGTAATGAGTTCGGATAATTGTGCCTGGTGCCATGATGCCGGTACGCATCATGTTTATCCGGAACAGTGGGACAATTCTCCTCACGCTACAGTTCCAAATTATCCTTCAGGTTTGAGAAATGACTGTCGTGGCTGCCATAATGGTGCACAATTTGTGCAGTATGTAAATGGAGAAGAAATTACAGTTCAGCCATACGTTCCCATTACTTGTACTACCTGTCATGATCCTCATAGCAAAGAAAACGAACATCAGGTTCGAACAGTTAAAGCAACCCTTTCCAATGGAATGGAAGTCTCGGAAGGTGGGCTTGGTAAACTTTGTATGAATTGCCATCAGAGTCGCCACGAAGCAAACTCATATACCGATGCACCGCATCCTCATTATGGACCACACTATGCTCCTCAGGCAGATATGATTCTTGGCGTGAATGCTGTCAATTTTGGTAAAAAATTGCCATCATCTCCTCATGCCCAGGCTGTTGAGGATGGTTGTGTAAGCTGTCATATGTCGCCAGGTCATGTTGACGAATCCGGAAATGTCGTTTTAGTTGGCTCACATACGTTCCGTGTAACCGATTTAGACGGCAATGACAATGTCAAAATTTGTCAGGATTGCCATGGTGATGTAGGAACGTCTTTTGCTGAAAAGAAATTTTACATGAATGGCAATGCGGACCATGATGGGGACGGCGTAGAGGAAGGATTGCAGGAAGAAGTGAAAGGATTGATGGAAAAATTAGCTGCCATGTTGCCGCACGCCGATACCGTGGATGCTTATGATCCCCATGATGATGTGGATGAAACCTGGACTAAAACCGAATTAAAAGCTGCCTTTAACTATGAAATGGTTTATTATGATGGAAGTTATGGTATTCACAATCCGGCATTTACGGTTTCATTGTTGAAAGTTAGTATTAAAGCGCTGGAAAACAGTGTGGTGGATGGCCAAATTGTAGCCATTGATGATGTGCCCAATGATCAGGGTAAACAGGTTAAGGTGATCTGGAATAAGTTCGCTGATGATGGCGTGGCTGCAGATCCAGTTAAGATGTACAAAATTTTAAGAGAGGATGAAGGCTACGATGTATGGACAACTGTTGGAGAAGTCACTGCCGACGGCAGTCCAAGATATGCTATGGTAGTACCGACTTTGTACGACTCTACGGCTGACGGTCTGGTTTTGACGACGTTCAAAGTACGTGCCATTACCGAAACTGGTAACGTCGTCGATTCTGATCCGGCTGAAGGTTATTCGGTCGATAATTTAGTACCGCATGCGCCGACCAATGTGGCTGCTTTAGTAGCTGGTGGAGATGTTGAACTGAGCTGGGAAGCCCCGGCAGATCCGGATGTAAATTACTACCGGGTATTCCGTTCGACTACCCCCAATTTTGAACTCAGTGACGAAAATGTCATCGGCACAACCACCGATTTGACCTTTGTCGATGCTAAAACTGGTAATGGAGATTTCTACTACAAAGTTCAGGCTGTTGACTTTTCCGGTAATCTCGGCGAACCTTCTAAAGAAGTTGAAGTGAAAATTACCGCCATTGAAGACATGAACAATGTACCTCTGGAATACGCTTTGAAGCAAAACTATCCCAATCCTTTTAACCCGACCACGACTATTAGCTTTTCCCTGAAGGCAGCCGGGAAAGCCACGATATCTATCTTCAATACCCTGGGCCAGGAACTGGATGTGATTCTGGATAAACAACTCAACGCCGGTACGTTCAGCGTAACGTTTAATGGTGAAAACCTGGCATCGGGTATTTATTTCTATCGATTGACGGTTAAAGATGCTCAGAGTGGGGCGGTGGTTTTTCAGAAGATGAACAAAATGATTTTAATGAAGTAGAATACCTCTTCAATCAATTCAGGCGGGAGTCGTTTTTGGCTCCCGCTTTTTTTATTTTTAAAGAAGATGGATTTTATTCAAACAGCTTTGATTTACAATGAAGGCGAGTTTTTTCTGGTTTACGGTATCAAATGCATTTGTTCAGCCATTTTTGCCTTGCAGGTAGGGCAAATAGTGTGGCTTACCTGATCATCATTTTGACTGGATTTGTTTTCTATCCAATAGAAATTAAAATCCGGACCGAGAACTCGTTGTTTTTGGCACCAAGCACATACTACGATTAAAACCTGTGGTTTGCGTTGCGTTTGGTTTACTACGACCTCTAACATTTCAATCTTTCCCTTCCATTGTTTTTCTGCGGAAAAGATCACAATTTTCATGCCAATCCTGAAAAGCCTTATTCTTGGCTTATTTTATTATTATTCAATCTGATCATAATTTCCTCTTATTGGGAAAATTTTAACACCTTTTAATGCATAAGTCGTACAGTTTCTGATCAATTTAAATTTGTGTGTAAATTATTAACAC
>JAGHBR010000158.1 GCA_021160885.1 Caldisericaceae bacterium | reverse complement strand
GTCTAAATATTCTTTTAGAAAGATTGATTACAAACATTAAAGAAAAGCAGGAGGTTAAAAATGAAAACGATGTTTATTTCCGTTTTTACAATTTGTTTTGCCTTTACTTTCCTTTATGGTCAAGCATCAGGTGCCTGGGTTGACTACAATGATGGCAAAGCATTTACTGGCGATTATGTGCAAGCGGTTGGAGGCAACTGTTTGATTTATTCTTCCAACAGGAGTGGGGACAGTGTTTTGGCTTTTAGCACTTATTCTCATCAATGGTATGAATATACTTTTAATAAATCAGGCTTAACATTAAACGCATCGGCTGGTGAAAATGGTGCTATGGTCTGGAATGATTCTGTATTGGTCCTATTTGATGCTATTCATAGCAAATTCCATAAATTGAATTACGATGGTGAAATGATTCATAGTGGGAGTCCGCCTTATAATTTGCCTGGGACTGTGGGTTCCTTAACTTATTTTCTGACTACTGAAAAAATCTACATTTTTGATCATGATGATGAAAGTTGGTCTGTTTATGCTTACATCCCACCGGGAATAAATGGCTCAATGGGTTATGCTGGAAATGGGAAAACGGATTATGTTATGATTGAAGTGACTAATCACTCTACATCTGAGCCCAAACTGATTACTTTTAGTAAAAGTAGGAGAGTTTTTGAAGAAATAAGTTCCCTAAATTTAGAATGGGAAATTTTAGACCATGGTTTTGCCTGTTGGGTAAACAAAGGGATTCCTGAAGATGAATATTTCTTTACTGTTTATTCCGCAAATCATGGCTTTATGGAGGTCGTAAAACCGAATCATTTTTTTAACACTTACATCAATTGGAACGATCCTATTGCCGAGTCAACAGTTTTTATGGTTTCATATTATATTCCTCATGAATCTGCCCCAGGAGGTATTCGCCATGTTTATGCCGCGGACACGCGACATGAAGCTTTTAAGTATTATTCCTTTGAAGATTCTTACGGTGGAAATGGCACAACATTGTGGAAAATGAATACGGGTTTTAAGGCAGGAGTAGTTACTACGGCAAATATTCCTGGTTATGATATACAGGTCAACTTTTTTAACGGAGATATTAATGATTTTATAAATGCCGGAAATTCTGTACTCAGAGCTAACACGGCTGAGAACGGCTATTTTGCCGGCAGCAGTTATTTTGCTGCCTATGATACTTATCACCTTATATTTAATAACATGACAGCCGGAGCACAACATACCATTGAGTTGCCTCAACCAAGCGATGGTTACAGCAATCCGACCACGATTCACGTTAATGCTGATTGGGGAATTGCTCTATGTCAGCGTGCTTTAAGTGATTCGATTTTTATCTACAGCTTTAATGCGAATTCCAACACGGTTCAGGCAATTGAGGAACCTATTTATACCTATGATTTTGATAAGTTAAATAGCAAATATTATTATTATTGCTCGCAAGCTTATAATGATGCAAAAAAAATTCTGGTATATTCGCCAAACTTGGACACATGGATTAATCTGCCTCTGGCTTCAGACGGACAATGGGCTTTTGGAGAAGATTTTTTGTGTACTTATGATATAAGTGAAGGCAATTTAAAAATCTTTGATGTATCTGGTAACCAATATTTTGAATTTCCTTTCGGTTGGAATAACAAATATAATTTCAATAAACATACATATTGCAGAGATAAATTTTTAATTGCTAGCAATACGGAGAACCACTATTTTGGTTTTAGTTCTTATACTCGGGATATAAAAGAAATTGCTTTTGATTTTTATAATACTCCCGGTTCAAAACCGGGTAAGTGTATGGTCGCCATACTTTCTTACCGTCAACAATTGGTTGCCTACAATGCAAAATCCAATTCATTTATAACAAAACAACTTGATGAATTGTATGGCAACGCTGTATTAACCTTTTTGGGCGATTCAACTCTTTTGGTAGTAACCCAAAATGGATATCTTTTAGCCTTTGACCCAAATTTAGAAGCAACATCCATCAAAAATCCCAAAACTGAATTCAATAACATTCCCAGGGAATTTAAGTTAGCACAGAATTTTCCCAATCCATTTAATCCTGCAACTCAAATTCAATTTACACTTCCCAAAGCCACCAGGATAAAGATTGAAATTTTTAATTCTACTGGCCAATTAGTAGAAAAATTGCTGAATGAAGTAAAACCAGCAGGAACTTATCAGATACGCTGGCGCCCTTCTGAATTAAGTTCAGGTGTGTATTTTATCAGGGCCAAGATTGAAGGTCAGAGCCAAATACGAAAGGCTTTGCTGATTAAATAGGGCCTATAAGAGATGATTCTGCCGTGACAGAATCATCTCTTAATTTGTCATTTAATTATCAGATTTATCAATAATGTTTCCGGATATGTCATTAGTATTAACAGAGCCAGATCCATCATCTTCAATAATTACATCCCCATCGATGTGGTCGAGATTAATATCGCCGCTGCCGTCATCGATGATTACGGTTCCATAAACTTCGCTAACGGATAAATCTCCGGATGAATCATCAATTTTCACATCACCCTGAACCAAAGAAATTTCAATTTCACCGGAACTATCCTCCACATAGAGTGGTCCCTGAATTTTTGAAATGGTTAAATCACCTGAACTATCGTCAATTCTTAATTTACCGGTTACCTGGTGCATTTTCAGGTTGCCTGAACCATCATCCAGATCAATATTACCCCGGATATTTTTAAGGGTTAGATTGCCCGAGCCGTCGTCAATTGTCAGATTGCCTGCAATTTCTGTTAACAGACAATCCCCGGAACCGTCGTCTAAATAAATGTCGCCGTTAATTTGAGTAATTTTAATGTCTCCTGAACCATCGTCAATGATCATATTCATTTTTTGCGGAACAGTGATGGTCAGATTAATTTTTAGATCTTCCTGGTCAAACAACCATTCCCAAAAGCCACTTTCTTGACGTATTTTACTAACTAACACTGCTTTGTTGCCAGATTGCTTTAAGTCAAGAACAATATATTTCTTAACTTTTTGCCAGTCAACGGATTCTGGTTCTAAATTCGCATGAACGATAATTTGTTGAACGTCTGGTTTACCCTCAATATGTAAAAAACCAGCTCCGCAATCGATTTCAAATTTTTCAATTCCCACTGTGGAAATCGACAACTCACGTTGTTGCTCGCTTTTTGCCAGTAAATAAAAAGGAAGGCAAATGATTAAGGCAACCATTAAAAATTGTCTCATAATTCCTCCTCAAGACATTGTTTTTTCACAAATCTTAGAAAATTTACGATGAATCTTAAAAAATGTTTAATTTTCTTTGAAGAATTTTAAAATCTTTTTAAATTCAGATAGATTTAAAATGTTATCCGGAGAAGACAAT
>JAGHBR010000472.1 GCA_021160885.1 Caldisericaceae bacterium | reverse complement strand
CGCTATTACAAACTGAGTGCCTATGCTTCGCAACTTTCGGATCAGGATACGCGTCAATCAGAGCCAATGGCCATGAGACAGGAAATTGATCAGGTGGGCAATAAGTTATCGGCTGCCATGGCTTTTATTGAACCGGAAATTTTAGCCATTCCTTCGGATAAAATGCAAAAGTTTTTCGCTGAAAACAAAAGTCTGGCTGTCTATCGACAATACATTGACAATATTCAACGCATGAAACCACATACCTTATCACCAGAGGAAGAGGAAATTATTGCCCATGCCGGACTGATGAGTAGCACGCCATATGATATTTATGGCATCTTTAAGAACGCGGATATGCCAAGACCTGAAATAACTTTACCCAACGGCCAAAAAGTGACATTAGACGATGCCAGTTATACTTTGCATCGGGCTGACGACAACCGCGATTTACGGATTAAAGTTTTTGAACAGTTCTTTGGCGCCTACAAACAGTTCGAAAGAACCTTTGGTACGGATTTGTACAGTCAACTAAAAAAAGATTTATTCTACAAAACGGTTCGCAAATATAATTCCTGTCTCGAAGCTGCTTTAACACCCAACAATATTCCAACATCGGTGTACATGAACTTAATTGAAAGCGTACATGAAAATTTACCTACCTTGCACCGCTATTTAAAATTACGCCAAAAAATGCTGGGCCTTGATGAATTGCATTATTACGATATGTACGCGCCGCTGGTACCCAAGGTGGATTTGGCCTATTCTGTGGAAGAGGCAGAAAATGAAATTTTGGAAGCTTTGCAACCTTTGGGTGGCGAATATCAAGTTGTATTGAAAAAAGCTTTTAATGAGCGCTGGATTGACATGTTCCCCAACACCGGTAAAAGGTCTGGGGCATATTCTTCCGGTGCTGCCTATGATGTCCATCCTTACATTCTGATGAATTTTATGGGTAAATACGACGATGTGAGTACCCTGGCGCATGAATTAGGACACACCATGCACAGCTATTTTTCCAATAAATCACAACACTTTATTAATGCACACTATCCGATCTTTTTGGCAGAGGTGGCCTCTACCTGTAACGAAGCGCTTCTGGTAAATCACGTTTTGCAAAAAATTGATGATCCCAAAAAGCGCCTCTCCATTTTGGGTAATCAGTTAGAAACATTCCGGACTACTCTTTTTCGCCAGACCCAATTCGCAGAATTTGAATTAAAAGTACACGAATTAGTGGAAAAAGGGGAAGCCTTAACCGGTGACAAACTCTCCCAAATTTATCTGGATATTCTGAAAAAATATTATGGACACGACACCGTAACAAAGATTGAAGATTTGTACGGTATTGAATGGGCTTACATCCCACACTTTTACTACAATTTTTATGTTTTCCAATATGCTACTTCTCTGTGTGCCTCTACCGCCATATCTGAAAAAATTTTAAAAGAAGGCCAGCCTATGGCTGAAAAATACGTAAAAGAATTTTTGAGCGCTGGTCGTTCTGACTACCCAATTCCCATTCTGCAAAGGGTTGGCGTGGACATGACCACGAAGGTACCGTACGAAGAAGCCTTTAAGAAGATGAATCGCATAATGGATGAGATTGAAAGCATCTTAAAACAGATGGAAAAATAAACAAAGCAAAGCCCCGGGTTTTCCGGGGTTTTTATTTTTGTTGTTGCGCTCTCTGAATTAATTCAAAAATACTGACGATCTTTGACTTTGGAGGGTGAAAAAGGTGAACGATTTCTTCCTCAGAATAGTTAGCTTTTAGATATTCATCAATAGGAATGGTTTCAAACCAGCAGTCACGTACTTTGCTGCAAAATTTGCCAAAGTTCTCGTAACGACAATATTCAAATTTAACATGATGTCCTAATTTTCGGCAATACAAATCGAGCTGATCATATTGATCTCGGTTGGAATCCATTTCAATATCTCCTAATAGAGTAATCCACCATAAAAATCAGTGGCCAATTTGGGTTTTGGCATTGAAGCCTTAGTAAAAAATTTGCGGAGTTAAACCAATAACTCCGCAGATTTCAGTCTATTAATTATTAATATATTATTAAAGTTTGGGCAATCCTTCTAAAACTTTGGTCGATTTTTGCAATTCTTCATCCGGCAACGCATAGTCATGCAATTCACCTTCAAAGTATTTCTGGTAACCTGTTAAATCCATCAAACCATGTCCGCTTAAATTGAAGAGGATGACCTTTTCTTTGCCTTCTTCTTTAGCTTTTTTCGCTTCCTGAATGGCTGCAGCCACGGCATGGCTGGTTTCCGGAGCTACAATAATGCCTTCTGTTCTGGCAAAGGTTACGGCTGCTTCGTAACACTCTAACTGGTGCAACGCACGCGGTGTAATTAAACCACTTTTAATGGCCCCACTAACCAAAGGCGCCATGCCATGGTAACGCAAACCACCGGCATGAATGGGCGGCGGAATAAAAGCATGGCCTAATGAATACATGGGTAAAAGTGGCGTCATTTTAGCTATGTCACCAAAATCATAAGTGTATGGAGCCCGTGTCATGGTTGGACAAGAAGCCGGTTCCACCGGAATGATATCGATTTGGGCGCCGTTGATCTTGTCGTAAACAAAGGGGAAAGCCAGACCAGCGAAGTTACTTCCGCCACCGGCACAACCGATGACCACATCCACTTTATTTTCGCCAATTTTTTCCAGTTGCTTCTTTACTTCCAAACCGATAATGGTCTGGTGTAACATCACGTGATTTAACACACTGCCTAAGGTGTAGCGTGTTTTACCAGAAGAATCGGTCACGGCTTCTTCAATGGCTTCGCTAATGGCAATACCCAGACTGCCCGGTGTGTCCGGTTGTTCCTCTAAAATTTTACGTCCCGCGTTGGTGTATGGACTGGGACTGGGAATGCATTTGCCTCCCCAGGTTTCCATCATAATTTTACGAAATGGTTTTTGATCAAAACTAATGCGCACCATGTAAACTTTAACTTCAAGACCAACCAAAGCGCCGGCAAAAGCGAGCGCGCTGCCCCATTGTCCCGCACCGGTTTCTGTGGTTAACCGCTCAATGCCAAATTGTTTGTTGTACCAGGCCTGTGCAATAGCAGTGTTTGGTTTGTGGCTCCCGGGGGGAGAAACGCTTTCGTTTTTGTAGTAAATTTTAGCCGGCGTGCCCAAATATTTTTCCAGGGCGTAAGCACGATGCAACGGTGTTGGCCGCCAACGGTAAAGCAGTGCCAACACTTCTTCAGGAATGTCAATCCAACGTTCCTGACTTACTTCCTGTTCAATTAGATTCATGGGAAAAACCGGCGCCAGCATGTCCGGCGAAATGGGCTTGCCATCCGGGCCAAGCGGCGTGGGAAGCGGTGTAGGTAAATCCGGCGCCAGATTGTACCATTGACGCGGCATTTCATCTTCGCGTAAAACAACTTTTACTTGCATTGATCCTCCTTAATTCTTTAAAGGTTTTTTAAATTTTTATTGAAATTGATTAACAGCCTTTTTCAAAATTGAATTGCGTTTCTTTAGTTCTTTAGAACCACGTGTAATTTTACAAAGACTTAAATGCAGATCTTTGGCAATTTTACGTTGCGGCACCCCCTGATCCAACAGCTTGACAATCTGCCAGCGTGAAGAAAGGGTTTGCAATTCTTTGGGCGTCAATAAACTTTCCAAAAATTTATATATTGTCTTGGCATTGTTCGAATTTGCCAGATATTGGCAAATTTCTAATAAATTTTTATCCATAATGTTTCTTTCAACAGTAACTGTTACTATTAATAGTAACAAGAATAGTAAAAAATATTGTGTTTTAAATCAAATAAAAAGAAAAAAATTAAAATTGCTGTCGAAGATCGTAAAATTCAGTCAAGCTCAATTAAAAGCAAAGCATTATTCCGCTTAAAAAAGTCCGTCAATATTTTCCATTGAAAGCTCGTTAATATTAATATGCTCGGGATTTGATAAAAGCCACTCAACGGCGCGGGCAACGTCTTCTGCCTTTAGCATTTTAGCTTTATCCCACCGCAAACCAAGGCGATCGTGAAGTGAAGTGCTAACAGAAGAAGGGAAAACCGAAGTGACATGTATTTTTTTATCTGCCAGTTCCTGACGTAACGTTTGAGCAACAGCCTTTAAAGCAAATTTGGAAGCAGAGTAAGCGCCCCAATCCGGAAACACCATTTTTCCGGCGACGGAATTAATGAAAACAATGTGCCCTTTCTCTTTCAGGTGTTCTTTAACCTTTTGCAGGAGGGCCACCGGAGCCAGCACATTTGTGTCGAAAATAAGGCGCCAATCTTGAATGGGCATTTCAAGTACTTTGCCAACCATGGCCAAACCGGCATTTAAAATTACATTATTAACGCTTAACCCTTTTTGTCCAAGCCATTCACCTAATATATTAAGATCATTCTCATTTGTTAGATCCGCTCTGAACCAGACAACTTCTCCCCCGGCCCGATGAATTTGAGCCGAAAGTTCGCTCAATAATGATTCATTCCTGGCTATCAAAATCAAATTAAAGCCTCGCTCAGCTAACCTGCAGGCGATAGCTTTACCAATGCCTCTACTGGCTCCAGTAATAATAGTCCATGAATTAGAAGGGTGAGTTGACACGCGGGCTCCTGATCAGATTTAAAAATTCGGCTCTTGTTTTTTCATCTTCTTTAAATGAACCTAACATAGCCGACGTGATCATTTTCGCTTTGTCTTTTTCTACACCACGCATCATCATACACATATGCTGACCTTCTACAACCACACCAACACCGTCAGGATTTAAAGCATCATTCAAAAGATTGGCAATTTCCAGGGTCATTTTTTCCTGAATTTGCAAGCGACGAGCAAACATGTCCACAATGCGCGGAATTTTACTCAGGCCCACCACTTTACCCTTTGGGATGTAGCCCACATGCACTACACCGTAAAAAGGCAACAGATGGTGTTCACAAAGGCTGTAATATTCAATATTAGCCACCACCACCATTTCGTCGTAGTCCACATCAAAAATAGCATTATTAATGATTTTTTCAGGGTTGGCATGGTAGCCTTTAGTTACTTCGCGGTACATTTTTGCTACTCGAAAAGGCGTGTTTTTTAAGCCCTGGCGTTCTGGGTCTTCGCCAATACCAATCAAAATCTGACGTACAGCGTCCTCCATACTCTTCATTCTAATCTATCCTCTCCAGTTCAAAATAGTTATTGTTTGTTTCCCATAATTTAAGTCTAAAAAGTTTTTTTCCTAAATATTTTTCCAATTCCTGCCAGAGATATTTAACAATTTCTTCTCCGGTACTCCTATGGTTTTTGAAATAATCGATTTCATGATCCAGATGTCGGTGATCCAGAGGCGCTATTACCTTTTCAACCGCCTGATCAAAATCGGTTAAGGGAATAATCATACCTGTTTTTGTATTAACAGGTCCTTTAATTGAAATTTCAAGATAATAATCATGGCCATGGCCATTCAGATTGTTGCATTTGTCGTAAATTTGCTGATTAAAGGCCTGATCTTTCTCCGGAACATGCAAACGATGAGCCGCACTAAAACTAAACACTTTAGACAATGCAACCTGCACCTTTTTCATTTGTCCTCCGGCCAGACATCTACGTAAAGATCACCGCGTTCATAAAGACGAATTTTTTCTAAGGTGATGCCCGCTTCTTTTTTCAACTGTTCATCCAATAGCTCATACAGCACCAGGGCAATATTTTCTGTCGTTGGCACACGATCTTTAAAATAGGGCGTGTCAAGGTTCAAAAATTTATGGTCGAATTGTTCCACAATTTTGCCAGCTATGGCTTTTAAAGTGGAAAGATTAATAATCATGCCAGTTTGCGGATCTACAGGCCCACTGACGGTTACGTGCAGTTCATAATTATGGCCATGCCCGTAGGGGCTGGTACAAAGGCCGAAGACCTCATTGTTTTTTTCGGCTGACCAGTGATCAATCCAATAACGATGGCTGGCAGAAAATTCAAATTTTTTAGAAATGGTTATTTTTTTCTTCATGTTCATCCAAATTCATTTTTAATTTATATTTTTAACGGTTATTTATGGTTTTGTATTTCTGCAACAGGCAACTCAAACACCTTTTAAAAAAAGGAATCAGATCTAAGATTTCCCCCACAGTCTTAGCAATTCTCTTGCCGAATTTAGCCAGCTAAACCGTTCAACGTTTAATTTGCCTTTTTGCCCCATTATTTTCCTTAGTTGCTCATTTTGTGCTAAAATTAGTAATTTTTTGCTTAAACAGTCAACATCTCCCGGCGGGCACAAAAATCCACAGCCATTGTCAACTACTTCGGGAACCGCACTGCTGGCATAAGCAACAATGGGCAGGTCAAAAAACATGGCTTCTAAAAAAACCAGACCAAAAGTTTCGTGGTAGCTTGGCAGACAAAAGATATCAGCATTCTGGTAATATTCAGCCAGTTGTTGCTGGTTCTCTAAATCGCCCACAAAGGAAACATTTGCTGAAATGTTTAATTGATTAGCCAGTCTTCGATTTTGATTTAACTGAGGACCGCCACCAACGAGTGTCAGATGGATATGAATATGTGAGGCTATTACTTTTTTAAAGGCTTTTAACAGATCTGCAATCCCTTTTCTGGGGTAATGGCGGGCAACGCAGAGAATATGGATGCTGTTGCTTTTTAACCGGCCGCTATTTTTTCGTAATGATTTCCAGAAGGGAAGATCAATACCCAGCGGAACAACAGCAATTTTCTGCTCTTCTACCTGATAATGTTCTTTAATCTTACTGGCTGTGTATTTTGAAGGCGCCACCACCAGATCAGAACTTTTAACATTTTGGCATTCTCTTTTTGCTAAATGAGTTAAAATATGTCTGGTTTGCCCTGTTTCAAAACGAATGATATCGGCCAGAATACCGGCATTCAAAGCAATTTTAGGGATGTTCAAATGTTTTAAAATAAAACCATCAAAATCGCTGACCAGTACCAGATCAAACCTGTCCTGGGGGAAAGAGAGGCTTTTATTAAAAGCCAGACGCTTAACGGCCAAATTTAAATAAGATTTTGCTTTAAATTGAGGGTGAAATATTTTTACCTGATGGTCAAGAAATTTAAATGCCGCAGCGTACCCTAAAACCATTCGCACAACACCGGAACCGATAGTCAGGTCAAGCGGAAAGGACGTGATGAGGGCGATTTTAAGTAGCTTCTTTTCAGACATTGCGAAAAAATTCGGTCAATCCGTTCTCTTGATTTGCTTCACCTAAGGATGACGGCAAATCATGCTCTCTGGCGATTTTTTGGGCAAAAACCTGAATTTGCCCGGCAATATGGTCGTCTTCTCCGCGCAGCAAAATGGCCAGCAATCTTTCAAAAAAGTGCTGCGGGTTGCCAAAAATTTTAGTAATCTTTTCATTACCTAACTGGCACTTAGCCATCAAAAAGGGATCCTGCTTTAGTTTGCCTTCAATCCATGAAAATGGAAACAGCTGCTGAACATGAACAATCAAATGGTTGCAGGCTTCAAGAATTTGATCTACCTGTTTAAAGCTACTCTGATCAAGCAACAGGTCAACCCCGGTTTCGAGATAGTACATGCGTTCTAAAAATTGATTAACGGTTAATCCGCGCCAGATCATGCCAAATTGCGGGGCAATGATTAAAGGAGACGGCGATAGTTTTTTAACCTGTTCAATAGCTAATTTTAAAATGCCGCCTGTAGGAATATTCATTTGATGAAATTTGCGCACTGAATCCCAGTCTTCTTCCACGGCGTAAAGGCGGCCAGATTGCGAAAAATCGACAAATGAGCTAAACAAAATCCCTGAAAAAAGCACTCGGGATTGCTGGTCGTAAATCATGAATGATTCCTGTTCTGGTGAAAAAGGAACATTTATGATTTGTAATGGATGGTCTGTAGCCAGTTTAAGAATATTTTTTTGTAAAGTATCAGTCGGTTTAACGTAACGCGGATTAACGCCTAACGGCTTCATATAAGCCAGAATTTGCCGGCTGGTTAAATAGATTAATTTTTTATTGGCTTCATTAAAGTTTTGAAAGTTTAACAGTAATTCAGGCGAAGCGCTGGTAATGGCTAAAACATGAACATTGGCTATGCTGTTCAGCAGGGAAACAATCTTTTGAGAATGTTGATCAAAGTAAGCTGTAGAACCAGGATAAACCAAAAAATTAATTTTCTTTTCTGGGGATTCAAAAATTCGGACAAAACTGTTCACCTGAATGTGTTGATCCAGGTCACGGTGCCCCACCCACCAAAGTATTTGTTCAACAACCGGAATTAGCTCATTAAGCTTAGGGCTTGTGGCTTTTGGTAATTTACGTTTAATGAGCTCTGGTTTTAAGCCAATGTCATCAGGCCGAATCACAAAAAGGCCGCTGTTCCACATTCGCAAATGATCAAGCGCCCGGGTTGGCGAAAAATCAGAATAAATCACCTCGGCAATTTCACCTTTGTCAACCAAAATTTTACCGGTTTCTCCCTGATTGTAAAGAACAATAGTGCCAGAAAGACTTTTTTCATGACAAAGTTGTAGAATATCGTCTAATGAATAATCTTCCAGCGTGCCTTTTAATTGCATCACCAGTTCGCGTGTATTTTTGATCCGGCGGAAAATAGCTTCAATCTTGGCCATTACTTCATCAAGATTGAATGGTTTAATAATGAAATCATCTCCGCCGGCTTTAATGCCTTCCAGTAGCTGATCGCTTTTTGCGGTTAAAAAAATAAAGGGCAGATTACGGGTAATTTCATTATTGCGCACCATTTTACAAAATTCAATACCGTTTACTTCCGGCATGGCAATATCTGAAAGAATCAAATCGGGTAGCGTGTTATTGATGGCTTTCCAGGCTTCTTCCACATTTTTGGCCGGAATCACTTCAAAATCGCCAGAAAGTTCAAAAATGCGCTGCAGAGATTGTAAAATAGATTCTTCATCATCAACGATTAATACAGTGCGTTTGGTAGCCATTTTGTTTCCTTTGTTCATAATTTTTCAGAAAAGATAGGAATAAATTGAGCATGATTCAAAAGATTTGATTTTTCTGTTAAAATTTGGCAATTTTGTTTTCAAATAATAATATTTAAAAGCGAGGTTAATATGGCCGATTTGGTG
>JAGHBR010000336.1 GCA_021160885.1 Caldisericaceae bacterium | reverse complement strand
TTTAGAAAGCAAAAATTCCTCCTTATATTCTAAATTTTGTTCGTCAATATTTTGGAAATCTTGAAGATAAAATAAAATTTTTAATGACATTTGTAACAATTTTTGAAAAATTTGTTACCAAATTGATTTCAGAAATAGAGCTTTATTTTAAAAGGTGAACACTTTAAAGGCTAGACTTTTTATTAAAACAGCAAAACCCCAGCCAGTTTAAAATTATTAATTAAAAAAAACACACTTTTAAACTTAAACGTGTGAGCTTTCGGGAAAAGTACTCTGCCACACTTTTCTTTCCCATAGTGCCTGTTTTTTTCTATTGATTAAATCCTTTCACTGGGCTAAATTGTCTTCTGATTATTTAAATAAGGATGTTTTGCATGGGACGCAGAAATTTTATTTTTTTGTTTTGCCTTTTTCTTTTGCTGGCTTTGCCACTTTTTGCCATAGATTTTAGTAATTACAATGATGTTACTGTTTTGCAATCAAATGAACGGGGAATGATCATCGAATGGCGACCGGCGCAATTGAACAGCCGAGCCATTTCCATTGATCAGCGCAAGTTTTTACAGGTGACCATTGAAGGAGCAAAAACCTTAAACCGTCCGGGCCAGCCCAATCTGCCCTGGCGTATTCTAAGCTTTGCCCTGCCCGATGAACAGCCTGCACGCATCACTATTTTAGAAAGCCAGACGCGCACCCTGGAAAACACCGACCTGGCGCCGGTTCCTTTTGCCGTTCGGGAGCGAAATGGCGTCAGCTCTTATAAATATGTGTTAAACGATTCCCTTTACAGCAGCGCAGGACCATTACCGCAACAAATTGTAGAGCAAGAAGCTCCGGCCTTTTTCAGAGATTTAGCGATTCAAAACATCCATCTCAGCCCTGTGCAATACTATCCGGCCAGTCACCGGCTGGTAATTTATGAACGCGTTAAACTGCAAATCCGTTTTCGGCAAAAAGCGACAGTCAGCGGCCTGGCCGCCCGCCGTGAGCCATTAGACGATGTTGCCCGTCAAACCATTCTGAATTTTGATCAGGCCAAAAACTGGCGAAAACCAGCGCTGCGTGCTTTAAAAAAAATTCAATTGCTCCCGGCGCCGCCTTTTTACAAAATTGTGGTCAAGCAAGACGGCCTTTACAAAATAACGCCTTCTGTACTGGAAACAGCCGGCATTGATTTAAACAGCTTTACCATTGACCAGATTCAGATGTTCAACAATGGCGGACATGAGCTTAATTACAACGCGCGTTCTGCACATTTCAATCCGCCTTCCACACAAGAAATTCCTATTCTGGTTTTTGACCAGAACAACGACCAGAAATTTAACGGCGGCGATTACATTTTGTTTTATGGTAAACATGTTAACGGCTGGTTTTTTGAACCGGCCAGCAATGACTTTAAGTACCAGCAGCACACCTTTGCCAAAGAAAACATCTACTGGTTAAACGTCAACGGCGCTTCCGGCAAGCGGATGACCGAACAGGGACTGCCGGCTGCGGGCAGCGGCAGCACAAGCAGCGATTTTTTCTACGATCGTTTTCATTTTGAGGAAGATTTGTACAATCTGTTGTCCTCTGGGCCGGACTGGTACGGTCATCGCTTTTTTGGACTGAGCGGCGGCTTTTCACAGAACTTTTCCATTACCCCAAAAACCGATGCCGCTGGCGCCAGCGCAACTTTCCGCATTCAATTTAAGGGCGGCTCCGGCATCTTGTGGACCGATTACGAGAACTACCGTTACGATTTCACCATTTTACTGAACAACAATGCACTCTTTAACCGCATTGGATTCAATAATGCCTCACGGCTTGAATTCAAACGCACCATCAGCGATTTAAGCTGGCTGAAAAACGGCAGTAATGAACTGAATATTTCCTACCAGGGCAACAGGGACGCTTGCAATGTTTACCTGGACTGGTTCGAAGTCATTTATCCGCGTGCTTTACAGGCCGACAACGACCAGTTATTGATTTACACCGAACCTTCCGAGCAGGCGACCAATTACACGGTTTCCAATCTCAGCAACAACAGTGATTATTTCATCTTTGACGTTTCCGATCCTGCCTCGCCGCAATTGCTGGCAGCTGATTTACAGGCCCGTTCAGGCAGCCTGACCTTTACGTTGCCCCCTTCGTCGCAGAAACGGCAGATTCTGCTCAGCTCTTTAAGCTCCAGTAAAATTGAGTTTGTTTCCAGTTTGCAGCCTTTTACGCCTAAACAGGAATTGCTGAATCCTAATAATCAGGCTGATTACATTGCTGTTACCCATAAAACCTTTTTGCCTTACGCGCAAAAAATGGCAGACCTGCACAAGAACGAACTGAGCGCCAAAGTGGTCTGCATGGAAGATATTTACTTTTACTTTAATTCGGGCGTGCCCGACCCAACCGCTTTGCGTAATTTTTTGCGCTACGCCAGAGACAACTGGCAGGATCCGGCGCCCAGTTTTGTGCTCTTCTTTGGCGATGCGCATTACGACTACCGAAACAACAATCTGCCAGACACTTTACGCGTGCCCACATGGGAAATTTACGATGCCCGTGAAATTGACAGTCGTTGCACCGATGATTATTTCGTTGATCTGGATTATGCCGGTAACAGCTCATTTAGCAGTTTTACGCCGGACATGGCAACGGGCCGCATACCGGTGGAAAGCGTGCTGGACTGTGAACGGATTATTGAAAAAACACACGATTACTACTTTAATGCCGCGCAGGATGGCTGGCAAACCAACATTACCCTGGTGGCTGACGATCAGTACCGTAACGACGTGAGTTCTGAGTACATGCATCAGAGCCAGACGGAAACCATTGCCAATTTGCCTGAAATGCGCAAGTTCATTTTAAACAAAGTTTACCTTTCCAATTATCCTTCTGTTCCCGGTGGTTTTTTACGCATTAAGCCCAAAGCCAATGAAGATTTAATCAATTATCTGAATCAAGGAACGTTGATTGTCAATTACATCGGGCATGGCAATCCCACCAAATGGGCGCATGAAGATGTGTTCAACATGGATCGCGATTACCCGCGCATCATTAATGAAGGCCGGCTCTGCTTTTTGGTGGCAGCCACCTGTGACTTTGGCAAGTTTGACGATCCGCACGAACCAAGTTTTACCGAAGCTTTAATCTGGAAAGAAAAAAGCGGCATTATTGGAGCGCTGGCCTCCACACGCCTGGCCTATTCTACCCAAAATGCAACACTGGCTTCCAATTTTTACAAAAACCTGTTTCCCTTAAATCAACCCTCTTCTCGATTAGGCCCGGCTTTGCTTAAAGCAATCGGCGCCAGTTCCAGCATTAATGATCAAAAATACTTTTTGTTTGCCGATCCGGCGGCAAGATTAGCCGACCCCAAAGAAAAAATCGAAATTACCGAAGTAACGCCAGACACTTTAAAAGCGCTTAGCAAAGTAACCGTTAAAGGCCGGGTGGTTAATCATTCTGATTTTAACGGCGAAGCGGTAATTTTAGTGCATGACGCCGCTTACGAAAATGTGCGCACCGACGACGGTTTTTCACCAATTACCATAATTGGCCCGCGTATTTTTAAAGGACAGGTTGACGTGACCAACGGTCAGCTCACCGGACGCTTTATTGTGCCCAAATCCATTCGCTATGTGAACCGGCCCACCGGAAGAGTAACCATCTACGCTTACTCACCGGAAACTTTTCTGAACGCCATGGGTTACAACAGCCACCTTTTGATTAATGGCTCCGAAAGCGACGTAAATGATCAGCAGGGACCTGAAATTGATGTTTTTTTCAAAGACCAGGAAAACTTTACCTCCGGCGATTTAATTCCGGACAACACAATTCTGATCGTCATCTTAAAAGACGAAAACGGCATTAACATTACCGGCGAAACCGGTCACAATATTTCGCTACAGATTGACGATGAAGCGCCCAGAGACATTTCCGGCTTTTTTGCCTATGATAAAAACTCCTTTCAGCAGGGTAAAATCGAATACCCCTTAACCCAGCTCAAACAAGGCGAACACAGCATTAAGGTACAGGCCTTTGACAACCTGAACAACCTGAATGTAACCGAAGTGCAGGTTAAAGTGGCTTCGACTGAAGATATTTTGCTGACCGATGTGGTGAATTACCCCAATCCTTTCCGTAACGAGACGCGTTTTACCTTTCAGACCAATGTGCCCGGAGCACAGGTAAAAATTAAAATTTACACGGTGACTGGTCGCTTAATTCAGGAACTGGAAGGCGTTTCGGTCATGGGCTACAACGATGAAATTCAATGGGATGGGCGAGACCGCGACGGCGATGAGATTGCCAATGGGGTTTACCTGTACAAAATTATTATTCGCGACGGAAACAACGAAAAATCGCACATTGACAAGTTAGTCATCATGCGTTAAACCAGCTGGCTTTTCCGGCCATAGCAAACGATGGAAGATTCGGTTCTCAGGATTAGGAAAAGAAATAGTAAATGCCATTTCCTGATCCAAAAAATCGAAAGCAGTGAAAATTAAACTTGCTTCTTCCTGATGCACGGTAACCACAAAGCGCTTTTCCGCACTAATGGCAAAATCTATGATGGGGGCTGGCGTTTCAAACAGCACGCTTTGTTGAGTGCCGGACAAATTACTTTTTGTTAAGGCCTGGCCCTGCGGTTCAACCCAGAGCAACCATAATTTATCAATAAATTTAACAAGGCCGTTGCGCTCGACAGGAAATTTTTGCAACACCTGTAAATCAAAAATCTTTCCGGAAGCGCTCAGGTAACTTTCCTGAGGAGAAAAATTTTGAGGAATGAGTTGCGCATTGGAAAGAATCATTTCACGGGCATCTGTAACGGTACTTACAATTAATTTTTGGGCACTATTGAAAGCCAGCCAGCGCGCCGAGGGCGAAAGCAGCGGATTACTGCTGTTTTTTCTGAACACCTGACTTAATCCATCCTGCAAATAAAATAAAATAACCGTGCGTTGTCCTTGGGCTACACCTTCAAACGCCAGTAACGAGGCATCCTGACTACAGGAAAGATTTCCCAGGGGTGTATTTTTTAAGGCATAGGTGTTTCTAATTCGCTGATTTAACAAATCAAACTGAAACAATGAATTACTGGTTAAGCCGATTAAATAGCGTCCGTTACCGGAAATAGCAACATCAATCCAATTTCGATTAAATTGTTCAAGGGAATCAAAGACCTGATGAACAGGATCTAACACCCAAATAAGTGAATCGCCCTGCAAATGGAAGTAAATAGGATTTGAAGGATCAGGTTTGGGGCTTACATCGGATTGCATACTTTCCGGTGAAGAAGAACAACCGAACAAGAGAAAAATGGCAAGCAAAAATTTCAGCTCATTCATTGCCGGTATTTGCATGAAACTTCCTTAACAATCTGGTTCAAACAATCTTTTTTAAAAAGGGTTTAAGCTGCCGGTGGTAAATATTATCCCATACATATTCGTTCATCACTTTGCGGAACCAGCGCGCCGGACGATAATTATTGACAGTGTTTAACACCTTTTCAGCAATTTGCGCGGGTTTTTCATTCAATTTGAAATAAACCACGTCATCTGCCGCAATGGAACGGAATGGCGGAATATCGGAACAAACGACGGGCAACTTAATCATACCTGCTTCCAGCAAAGGAATGCCAAAGCCTTCGATTTTGCTGGGCATAAACAAAACATCAGAAATCAGGTACAAATCGTGCATGATTACCCGGCTGGCCGGTAGCTTACTCCCGTTTTTGAATTTGTACTCGGCTACCATAATCAGGTGTTCCAGTACGTTTAATCCTTCGGCCAAACGGATTAATTTATTGTGATATTTCACGGTTTTGCGCTCATGTGGATCGTAGGCGCCGGTCAGTAGTAATTTTGCCTTAATACCTTTTTGATGTAAAGTGTGCAATACTTCAATGGAAAGTTCGATGTTTTTGCGGGGATGAAGTCGGGAAGGTTGAACCATGATTAAATCCGACCGAAAAAGATCCTGCTCCTGGATCAAGCGCACCGTTTGCGGACCAAGCCGAAAAAAGCGAATGGGATCAATGCCGTTGGGAATTACCGTAATGTCGTCTTCCTCTGTTTGGTAAAGTTTTTTGAATTCTTCTGCGCGACTTGGCGAAATGGTCACATAATGGATGTTAGGATTGTACCGTTTTAAAATTTGAAAAGGCGGGCTTTCCAACTCAGACGG
This sequence comes from Caldisericaceae bacterium, assembly GCA_021160885.1. Classification (GTDB taxonomy): domain Bacteria; phylum Calditrichota; class Calditrichia; order Calditrichales; family Calditrichaceae; genus Caldithrix. The sequence continues at coordinate 4,580 of JAGHBR010000336.1, read as the reverse complement.
ATATTTATTGTAAAAGAATAGAGAATCATGGTTCCAGTTAACCACAGAAATATTGCCTTTATCAGCCAGCTGGTGCAAAGCCATGGTTAAGGGTAAATTGTATGGCATGGAAAGCACATTATGGGCGATCAACACTTTAAACTCCTGTAAGGCATCATCTAACACCTGGCTGATTTGATCGGCCAGGACCTTTAACCTGCTTTCATTCCGGACAGGCTCTTTTTGAAGCTTTTTTATTTCTTCATTTTGAGAGGAAAAAAGGGGGTTGAAGTCAAATTCAATACCTTCCTGAAAAGGTTCACCCATGCCAGCCAGCACTTTTACCGGATGATGGTAACGATGAAACAAAGAAGCCTGTTGACGGATGATCTCTTCTACGCCGCCAACCACAGGCGGGCAGGAATAATGTAAAATAGCAATGTTAATAGTCATTATGACGCCTCATAGTTTAAAGGTGTTAATCAGGTAAAGTAATTTTTCTTCTGCTACTTCGTAGGAAAAGTACTTTTTAGCCAGTTCGTAATTTTTAAGTGTCATGCGTTCACGATATTCTTCATCTTTTAAAACGCGTTTAATTTTTGTGATGGCTTTTCTGGTTGCAAAGCCTTCAATCGTAACTACATCAAAACCTTTGGGTTCAATATCAACGCGGTAAATTGAGTAACGGTTAACCACAATAGGCTTCATATAGTAAATCGCTTCTAAGAAAGCATTACCAAAGCCTTCGTAACCGCTGGGATAAGTAATCAGGTCAGCGCAACGATAAACGTCTTCAATGGTGTATTTTTTACTTCTTCGGTGTTGGTTATCGCCAATCAAATGGTCGATTAAAATCAACTGAATTTTATGCTTTTCAGCGTATTCCATGATGCGTTGATAGTAATCCTGACCTTCATCTCCGGCTGAATGGGAAATAATCAGCGCCGGTTTTTTCAGATTCAGGTAGCTGACGATTTCAATGGAACGTTCGATCCATTTTCGCGGAACAATGCGTGTAGGTTGCAAGATAAAAGGTTCACCAGGCAAAAGACCGACTATTTCCCGTAATTTACAATCTTTCTGATGAGTAAAAGCCGGTTCTTCTTCAAAATTCAAAACATTGGGAATAATCGTATTACTGATACCCACGCGGTAGCTCAGTTCTTTGGAAGCCAGGGAATTAATGACCACATGCCGGATATTGGGATGATCCGGCGGGAATGCCATGTTCAGATAGTCCTGACAGGCATTGACCAAAAAGCGATCGCGCTCCCAGTAAAAATCATGGTGATGGGCAATGGTCGGGATATCGGTTTCGTTAATAAATTCAGTAATGGCCAAACCCAACGGAATGTTCATGGGAATGGTCAAAGCATTTTCGGGGATCAAAAGATCGATGTCAAATTTTTTGACAAAACGGTACAATTCTTCTTTTAATTTGTCTTTAACTTTTTGAACCTGATTACTGATTTCGGAAGAACGGGTTCGCACGCCAAACATAGCGTCATTGATTTTTTTTATTTCGGGCTGGTCGAAAAAAGCTTCCTCGACCAATAACGATCTGGATTTGGGAGTGGAAAGCTGGCCGGCAAAATAAAAACAATCAAAACGGTTTCGTTCCAGAATTTCAACCCATTTGGCAATTTCCAGCGAAACACCATCTGTACCGGCAATACGGGTAGAAACGAAACCAACATTTTTAATTGGCCTGCTTAACATGGTTCGTCTTCCTCCGGATTTGCCTTTTCACCTAACTCGATTTATCAGAAATAATTTTTTCTACTTCGGGCCAGAATTCCTTGCGAATGCGTTCCCACTCCATTTTGAACCAGGGCGTAAATTTATCGGGATGAAGTTGCATTTCTTTTTCCAAGTCTTCGGGCGGAATGTAACGAACGGCGGCAATTTCATTTGGATTTACACTGGGCGGCTCATCGCATTTACCTACATAAACTGAACACAATTCATTCTCAGACCCTTTGTTATTAAAACGGGCCTGGTACTGAAATTTGAATAAAAATTTTAACGGTGCTTTTAATCCCAATTCTTCCTGCAAACGGCGCATAGTAGCCTGTTCGTAGGTTTCGCCTTTACGCGGATGACTACAGCAGGTATTAGACCAGTAAAGTCCCCACAATCGCTTTTCCTGACTGCGCTGCTGCAAAAGTAATTCTCCCTGACTGTTAAATATGAAAATGGAAAAAGCACGATGTAAAATACCATCACCATTATGGCATACATCTTTGCTTTCGTAACCGAGTACGTTGTCCTTTTCATCAACTAAAATTAATTTTTCATCGTCAAAAGAAACAATTTGATCGTTCACCTTCAATCTCCCATTTATTTCAAATCGGTAATGTAAGCGCGGTAACCGGCATTACGAATAGCCAACGCAACCTTTTCAGCATTTTCCGGACACAAAGCAATAACTGCTCCGCCGCCGCCGCCGCCGGTTAACTTAGCGCCCAGTGCCCCGTTATTGCGCGCTATTTCTACTAATTCCTCAATTTCACGACCAGAAACCTGAATAGCATTTAACAGCCCCTGATTAATGTTCATCAGCTGGCCCAGCTGCTCCAGATCGTATTTTTCAATCGCTTTAACCGCTTCTAAAACCAATTTGTCAATTTCTTTAAAAATGTGATTGTAGAGCCGTTTGTTGTTTTCCCAGGCCTGGCGCACACGGGCAACCATCTTGGCGGTCAGACTTTCGGTCCATGTTAAGCCGATGACAATACGAATAGGTTTGGGTACTTTGATTTCCTGAATTTTAGGTGGGGCACCTTTCTGGTACAGTAAAAATTTACCATAAGTAGCCAGCGTGTTGTCAATGCCGGAAGCCGTTCCGTGCACAAGTTGTTCAGATTTAAAAGCCAATTGCGAAATTTCCTGATTGCTCAATTTAATGTTGTATTTTTCAGCAAGAGCGCGAATAATGGCCACCGCCAGTGAAGCGGAACCGCCTAGTCCCATGGCCCTTGGCACGTGAGGGAAAACTTCGATTTTCATATTTTCTTTTTCAAGGCCCATCTCCTGTAAAATGAGGCTTAAGGATTTAAAAATGGAATAACGATATTCTTTGCCTTTCTGTAAACGTTCCTCTACGCCCCAGCGCGAAATTATTAAATGGATTCCCTCGTCATCGCTATCGGAGACAAGAGCCTGCATGGCCAGAGGAATGGGAGCCGCAATGGCATGTGATCCGTAAACCACCGCGTGCTCACCGAGCAAAATCACTTTACCATGCCCGGTGGGAATTTTTTGTTCCGAGGGCGCCAGGTACAGTTCTGCCTTTGCCCGGTCTTCCTTCTGGGCTAATTCATTTATGATTTCTTTGGCTTTCCAGACCTTGATCTCATTGGTTTCAATTAATCGCTCCACAACTGTTTCGAATATTTCCGGCGTTGCTCCGGCCGCCATGGCCACGCTTCTGGCGTGTAGACTCATGTGTCCGCGTTGAATGCCTTCGGTGGCCAGAGCACGAATGGCTGAAAAGTTCTGGGCCAGTCCAACGGCGGCCAGCACCTGTGCCAGTTCTGCTGCTGATTGAATGTTCAACAAGTGTAAAGCAATTGCCACGGTTGGATTGCTCTCCAATGGGCCTCCCACAATACCAACGCGAATGGGCAGTTCGATGAAGCCTAACAGATCGCCGTTGTCAGCCTTTTCCCAACGCGTTAATGAAGTGTACCGACCGCTGCGCGCCGCGTAAGCATGCGCTGCAGCTTCGATGGCCCGCCAATCGTTTCCCGTAGCAATCACGACCGGATCAATGCCATTCATGATGCCTTTATTGTGGGTGGTTGCGCGGTAAGGATCGGCAGCGGCAAATTCATAGGCTAAAATAATTCCATCGCGTACCTGTTCTCCGGAGTAACCTTTACCTTCTAACAATTTAACCGGAATACGGCATTGAGCGCGGGCAATGGAACGATCAGCCAGGTTGGACAAAATACGTAAAAATACCTGGCCGCCTGTAATCTTTTCGATTAACGATGCTACACCTTCACACATGCTGTTTACCAGGTTGGCGCCCATTGCATCGCGTGTGTCCACCAATAAATGAACAATAACCATGTCGCCACGATGCGAAGCGCCGGACAAAATGCGTACTTCCAGATCCTGCGCACCGCCACCGCGGGCCACCATTTTGGGATGCAGACTATTGGCCAGATTGATGATTTCTTCCTTGTTCTGCAGAATGGCCTGTTTGGCCGCCGAAGGATTTTTAATATCAACCACCTGAACCTGGCCGATTAAAATGGGAGCGGTGTATTCTGCCTTAAAGCCACCGGCCTTACGTACAATTTTAGCCGCTGAGCTAACCGCCGCCACAATGGACGGTTCTTCCACCACCATGGGTACCACGTAATCTTTTCCATTAATCTGAAAATTGAGTCCCAGGCCCATGGGCAAACCAAAAACTCCGATCACATTTTCAATCATACGATCGGAATCTTCAGTGCGTAACAAATGATTGCCATTTTTCAGCCGGATGTAGTCTTCTTCGCTGATGAAATGGCGTTCGTGTAAGATTTTTAATCGTTCGTGAATGCTGAGTTTGTAAAAATTAGCGATTCGCGAATTTGGCATTATTATTC
>JAGHBR010000495.1 GCA_021160885.1 Caldisericaceae bacterium | reverse complement strand
TTATTTTGATTATTCGAAAATAACCTTATTTTTTAAGATTTAATTTATCCTCTCAAATTATTTGCAGCTTACTTCTTCTAATTCAACCTCTTTTTCTCATTTAATAATAAATTACAATATAATTTCAATTAAAACAAACAAAACTGAAGTTTTTTTTATCAGAGGGATTCAAGCTCATTAAATAAAATTTGCTTATATCTAAAAGAAAGGTATTATACAAAATTGAATGATTAATTCTCTTTTCCTTGATTTAAAGAATTTCTTGTCTGAATAAATATTTCAAAATTCTGTTAATCAAACTTATTCTGAAAATCAAGATTCAAAATCATTGTCACCTAAAGACTTCTGATAATATATCTAATTAAAATCATCGGCGTGATCTGCCAGACAATAGTTCATTGATTGAATAATTTTGTTGCAGAAAAATCAATTACCTTAAGCATTTTACAATCCTTTTTTCTCAAGTAATTCAATTATTGTTTTTTTTAAACGCTGCTGGTCAGGGATGATGGAACTGAAGACCACCTGACCATCTAAACATAAACTGGGAATACTGCGCACTTTTCAAAGAAAAAGACGCCTGCCGATTGATTTAAGTTTATTTGATCAATCAGCTGTTTGCCATTGAACAATTGCAATTGTTTGTTAAGATTTAGTTTTTCAATTGGAAAAATCATGTCTCCGGCACTGTTCCTGGTTACCTGAGCCATTTGCTTGTTAGCATCTCTTAGTTGAAATTTATCCAACTTGAAACTGCCCAGAAAATGCAACAGTCCGGATTTTTGTGATGGATCAATGGACAGAGTGTAGAAAAAACCATCTTTTTTGAGTCGCTGCAATCGATAAGCCAGTTCACTGAACAAAAAGGTCATGTACCAGGCCTGACTCTGTTCGGCCTGTCCAATTACTTTTTTTTTATAGACTGCTCGGGAGTGAACATTCCCGCGGGAATGCTTAAAATCATTGGCCCAAAATGGTCGCCAAACTGATCGATTAAGCTGGTGTGAAAACGCAATTGGACTCCGCCCTCACCGGACCGGACGTCTTCCATTGTAGGCTGGATTTGCTGAAAAAAGGTAAGCACATAGCGATCATTGAGATACAAATCAAACGGCTGTTGACCAAGATTAACGCCCTGGCCAGCTGCCCAGACAAGCAGAACCTGGCCTTCTAATTTCGAAGGCAAAGGCGCGCTTTGCCATTCAATGGCCATGGTACCGTCTGTAGCCCGTGTAATCAAGGCCCGATCCACATTGGGCAAAAAAAAGGAATAATTCAGTTCCTGCCCTGAAATCTTGTGTTGAAATCCTTCCACCAACGGGGTCTGTTCCTGCTGTAACAATTGCAGCAGATATTGAATCATTTGAAAACTATCGCTGTCTTTAGCCATCAAGATTGAGCAACAAGAAAGGCAGAAAAGTAAAAAGATCAAGGCCAAAGGTCTCATAATATTCACTCCATTTTTGATTTAAGAGGATCGTTTCGCTAAATTGCTTTAAATGTCATCCTGAGGCGAAAGCAATGGCTTTGCTATTGAATATTAAATTAATGACATTCTGGAGGAATAGTAGTCACGCTTTAGCGGGGCGAAGAACCGCTTCTAAAAGTGATAAGGATTCTTCACTTCACTCAGCTTCGCTCCGTTCCGTTCAGAATGACAGGCGGGATATCAATAGTAGAATGATATTTAGCCCCTTGTTACAGAACGTTCAACTTAATAGTAATACTCCATGAACGTCTGGTACATAGTCCGAATGTTTTCCAGCGGAATATCCGGACCGATTTCGCCACAGGCAATGATGCCGCCATCTGGCGTGCCTAAGTTTTCGAAAACATGCAGAATATGCGTGCGTACTTCCTGAGGTGAACCAAAGGGCATAATTTTCTGGCTATCCAGATCCGTTCTGAAACAGACTTTGCCGGCAAACTCATTCCCCAATCGTTCAATGCCAATAACCGAAACCTGACAGTTCAGCACGTCCACACCAAGGTCAATCAAATCAGGAATAATGTCGATGATGTAGCCATCGGAATGAAAATGGACATCTAGGTCCTTTGCTTTGACTTTTTCAAACATGGTTTTGTACACCGGTTTAAAAAATTCTCGCCAGAAAACCGGATCAATCATCAGCGCATTTTGCGCTCCCCAGTCATCAGCAAAATGTAAGCCATCGTATTCCAGCGCCAACCATTTGTCCAGCCAGCGCAGATTAAAGGCCAACAGATCGTCCCGCAAGCGGTAAACTTCCTTGCTGCGGTAAGCCAGATCCAGTATTAAATTTTCCATTCCCCGTAACTGTTGCATCTGTTCGAAGAAGGTGATCCAGGCGCCTCGGGCATAGTACTCTTCATTGTATCCAGCCATGTGCCCGCTATACAGGCGGGCTTTAGGCGGCCCTGCATCAAACTCCGGCCATTGATAGTCTTCATAATTCGACCAATCGGCAAAGGGATATTCGATGGGAATCCCACAAATGCCTTCCATCTCAACCTGCCACAAGGTACCGAAATCATCATAATTCTTTCCTTTTCTGTAAAGCGGCGGAAAATCTTCTGGCTTCATGTCCGACAAAAGATGCCAGCCGAAATCTTCATGAATCTGATCAAGTATTTCCTGCAAGGCTTGACCGTATTTAAGTTGGGCAGCTGGCAAAATCGCATGGGAAATTGGCACCCGATCTGGGCCCTGAAAATGGATGGCCCGTTTAACACGTTCTCTGCTTTTCATGTTTTCCTTTTAGTATGTACAGAGGAAATTAAAAGCTCGTTCATTGTTGTCTAAATAAATCCGATATTGAGTTTATTACATCAACTCAGTCAGTGCACTCCAAAGGTCCCTTAACCCTTAAACTCTTATACTCTTAACTTCATTCCAGTTGTGCCCCATCCCGACCTCGGCTTCGCCTCGGCCACCCTTACCTGCCAGCAGGGAAGGGAAATGGCTTAAAGCTTTCGGAACAATCGCTACAAATCAGTACTCCGATTCTCACTTCTCTTTTTTATTAATGCTCTTTTATTTAGAAAATCAGGATGAAATATGTTCATAAACTTATTTGATCTCCCCTTTTATTTTCCCCCCTTAGTAAGGAGGGAACGGAAGGGAGGATTTTTACCAAACAACAAGAAAATTAAAAATTCTAAACATGAATTTCGAAATACGAATCACCAAAAATTTACCACGACCCTCTGAGTCTTTAATCCTATGGAAATGAGACTTTGTTTTGCTCACCAGTATTCACGACCGCTCAGAGAGTGGTCGCACAATTGCAACACGACTCTGTTAGTCGTTAGAACCTTGCAAACCAGACTTATTTAAGCTCGCTATGCTCACAACCGTTCAGAGAGCAGTGTCACACTTTTTGCACTCGCTTTGTAAAGAGGATTTACAATAGCCCTCTGAACATACTTTTAGACAAGTTCCCAATTCCCAGTTCCCAATTCCCAATTCCCAGTTCCTAATTTGTCAAGTCCTGAAATAGGTTTACAGAAAAAAAGTAAAAATAAAATAGTAGCCGTAGTACCCCTTCACCCCTTAACCCTTACACTCTTATACTCTTATACTCTTATACTCTTACACCCTTAACTAACACAATCCTTAGGCCTATTTGTCCTTTAATCGTAATTCTGCCACCACGGGAAAATGGTCAGAAATAAAAACATCGCCTTTTTTAATCGGTAAAAAGTAGTGCTTTAATACATCAAAGTGGTCATTGCAGAAAATGTGATCAATGATGGTAGGATTTTGATTTTGGCCAAACCCATTGTAGGTTTGATGTCCCCCGGCATGGCCATCAATTGAAGCAAAAAAGGTGTCTTTTAATTTAATTTCAGAATCCGAAACAAAAATCTTGTAAACACGACTGTTTTGTTCAGCATTGAAATCGCCTATTAGAATCAGCGGCTGCTCGGAAATATACTGCCTAAGTTTGTTCATTAAAACGCTGGCCGCCAGACTGCGCGCCGTATCGCTGACATGCGAGAAATGCGTATTGGCAACCCAAATCGGTGATTGAGTTTTAAGATCGTACAATTGAATCAAGGTCAGAATTCTCGGAAACTGAGCGCCGGGTCCAATGCTGCCGGGCATTTCGGGATTTTCCGAAAGCCAGAAGGTTTGTGCCAGGCGCAAAATAAATCGCTCTTTTTTGTAAAAAATCGGTGAAAATTCGCCTTTCACGCCCCCATCATCGCGGCCGATGCCATAATAATGGTAATCGCTCAGAACTGAATCCAGAAAAGTCAGTTGGTGAAACTGCGCTTCCTGCAGGCCAAAGACATCCAATTGTTGCTGGTTTATGGTTTGCACAACGATCGACCGGCGCTGTGGCCAGGCATTGGCACCGTCGTCTGGATTGTCGTAGCGAATGTTGAGCGTCATGACCTTTAGCCTGATCTGCTTGAGCTGTTGTGAAAATAGATTATTTACAGCTAACACCAAGATCATCAACCATATTTTTGACATTTCATCTCCCTGAACATACTATTTTACAAAGGGGAAGTCCGGATCGACTTCGCTTTTGGCCAGTTCAATCAAAAACTGACTGAGACGTTGACAAACCAGTTCTACATAACGCTTGCCCTTCTGCGCGCTGGCGGCTGAAGGATCGCCCACCGCGCTATGATCGTTAAGCTGAACAAAACGGCGACTGGTGTAAACCCAGCCCTGGTTCAAAGCTTCAAACCGGAATGGGCGCCTCTGGCCTGTTGCGGCTTTTTGCTGCTCCACCAGTTGAGGAAACAGATACAGCGCCACCGAAGTTTCCATCTCGCCGGCATGGTCATCCGGCTGATTAAAAATTTCGTCGTAGTGATCGACGCCCACCTGCCACCAGTTGATTAAAAACAGATGCACGTTTTGCTCGCATTGCAGTTGACGAATCAGCGGCTTAAAATCGTTACCGCCATGCCCGTTGAACAGGACGATTTTTTTAATTCCATGATGAAGCAAACTACTGACCAGGTCGCGAATCATGGCATCCAGTGTGGATTGCCGAACGTGCATGACCAGCGGAAAGTCCATCAAATTGCAATCCACGCCGTACGGGATGCCAGGCAACAAAAGCACCTTTTCCGTTTCCTGCCAGGCGCGCTGCACACAACGCCGGGCAATTTCAGTAGTGTGTAAAAAATCCTGACCGTAAGGAAGATGTAAGTTGTGGGATTCAATGGCGCCGATTGGTAGTACAGCGACTTCATACTTAATCTGGCGGGCCAGGGAAAGGTTGATTTGTGTTAAATCAAATGGCTCAATCATGATTTTCCTGCCAGGCAGTTAAATTGATTTCAAGCTAACATTTCAATTTTAAGAAACCTTTGAAAAAATCATTAAAAATTTCATTCCCGCGCAAGCCTGTCATTCCCCGCAGGCGGAAAATCCTAAGTTGACAGGTTTGGAGAATTTTCTTTTTTTTTCAAAGGCTTCTTTGGAATGAAACGGCCAGTATCATTCTTTAAGTTGACCTTTTCCCTTTTCCGGCTGACCGCTGTAAATTTCATCGATTACGGCAATCACAATGCTGCGCAGAGGCTGCCGTTTGGCAAAGCCCAGTTCTTCGGTGGTGGAATTGCCTTCGGACATGACCAGTACCTTGTCGCCGATGCCGGCATCTACCGTGTCCACTGCGATAATGGCTTCTTTATCTTCCCTGCCCTCTAAATCGATCGGTTTGACCAGCAACAATTTTTTATTCTGGTAGGAAGGATGTTTTTGCGTGGCAACCAGATTGCCAATGACACGCCCAATGATCATGGTCCGGCCTCCAGTTTCAGGTGATCGACAATACCGACAATGGTCACATCGCTGGGGATCGTTCGATCTGCAAAAGGCACAGTGGCATCTCCTCCGCCAACCCAATAAATCAAATCGCCTTCACGCGCGCCTACCGTGTCCACAGCAATGACCGGCATACCCAACGCTTCGTGGCGTTCGTTCACAGGTTGCATCACATAAAGCGTTGTGCCTTCCAATTTCGGGTCTTTAACAGAAGCCCAGACGGTTCCGATGACTTTTCCCAGACGCATCTTATTTCGCTTTTTCCCTTGTTTCCTGGTGATGTTTTTTAAACAGCGTTTTTCCGTTCATAACCAGGCTGTCCACAATGGCCACGATGCTGGTATCGGTTGGTACATTGGACAATTTTTCCGACTGACGGGCCGAGCTACCACGTACGATGATAACCACTTCCCCTTCACCTGCCCCTACCGTGTCCAGCGCCACAAAATATTTGCCGCTTTCGCGCAGGTCGGGTTCCAGGAGTTGCACCAGCAATAGTTTGTAGCCTTCCAGCCGATTCGATTTGGCGGTGGCTACCACATGGCCTTCCACACGGGCTAATTCCATCTTTCACCTCATTCTATTTTACAGGTCTAAAAATACTGCTTAGGCCAATTAATCGCAAATAATGTTGATGGTAAGCGTGGCAAAGTAGTGAACCGTAATTTGCAGGATTTACCAGATTGGCATGAATTGAACACGTATCTGCCCGCCAACTGTCTGTGTATTTTGCAAGTAATGGTTTGGCTTCATTGACTTTTAATGGTAAAAAATCGCCTTGTTTTTCCAGACAGTATTTTTTTAACCAATAAAAAAAGATTTTTTTGTTTAATCCTTCTAGTGGGCAAAAGACCGGTTGGCTCAATCCGCTTTGTTGGTAGGATTCCACAATTTTAAACATTGCTCAGAGACACGTTTCATCAGCTTTGAAGTTGGCTACTCCTTCTTTAATTTTTATGTTAATAAGAAGGAAGTCAACCATCATAGTTCAACCAAGAAAGATGTACTTCACAGGACGGATACGTTTTAAACTGCCCTTGACTTTTTCATCCAATTTTGCTTTTAATATTCTTTCTATGAATTGGTCCAGCGCTTTACAAACCTACCAGTCATCCATATACGATTTTCCCAACCTAAGCGCTTCATCTTTTAGCGCCCGCGTGAAAAGTGCGTCGTTATACGCTTCAATATCATAAGGCCGGTCTCCGTTGATAGTTATTCCTGCCAAAGTAAGTAATTCCCGCACTACTGATTCTGCTTTGATTTTTGCTATTTTGAGTTCCTCCCCAAAAAGATCAACCTTGTGTTATTAAAATTAACCGGTAATAAATTATTGTTCAGTTTTCAAATATTCATTTTCCCATATTTTGCCGGTTATTTTTTCTAAATCTCTATCATATTGCACCAGGGTTTTATAATATTTATCAGATTCCAACGCTTCTCCTGCAGCATTATCTTCCGGTTCAGCGTTGTTTGTTAGAATTGATTTCCTGAAAACTTCGTAATGGTCTCTTATGGAACATGGCATTAACCAGTTCTTTGGTTTTTTCATATTTTCATAACCATACTTGTTCTGCCAGTGGCGACCATTTTTCATTAAATTTGAGAACAGTGCATCTGAAAGTGTTTTTCCGTTTTTATATAAATCGTAAATATTATCAACATAATAAGGGACAAAAACACAGGGCATGATATTGCCATTCCAGTCAACATAAACGTATCCACCACTCCTTCCATAAGCAATACATCCATTAGAAAGCACGCC
>JAGHBR010000218.1 GCA_021160885.1 Caldisericaceae bacterium | reverse complement strand
GATACCGCCCCAGATGCCACGTAAATCTTCGCCAGGAATATTCAATTTTCGTTCCACGCCTGCACCAATTGCCAGGTAAATAGCCGCGTATTTTTTCTTCAACTCTTTTAGAGAAATATCTAATCCGACATGCGTATTGAGTTTAATCTGAATGCCAATGCGTTCCAACCGTTCAATTTCTTTATTGATGATACCCCGCGGCAGGCGAAAAGCCGGAATGCCCTGCACCAGCATACCACCTGGCTGGGAGGCCGATTCAAAAATCGTTACTTTGTAACCACGTTGCCTTAATTCGTAAGCGCACATTAAACCAGACGGCCCGGATCCAACAATGGCGATGTGTTCAGCGCGTTCCAGGGATGGGGCCGGTTTGGACAGTTCGAAATCGGCAAACTGGTCGGTGACAAAACGTTTTAAACCGGGAATGTTGACAGGTTCATCTACTTTGTTTCGGGAACAGAGGGACATGCAGGGATGTGAACAGACACGCCCGCAGATGGAAGGTAGGGGATTGTCACGCAAAATGACCTCGAGCGCCTTTTCAAACTCGCCTTTGGCGATTAACTGAATGTAAGCCTGGGCCTTTTGATGCAAACTACAGGTCGCCTGGCAGGGCGGGATGCCGCGTCTTGAAATCGTGTAGGTATTAGGCACTGATTGCGGAAATGGTCGGTAAATAGCTGTGCGCATGCCCAATCCTTCATCAAATTCGGAAGGTACGGTAATCGGGCAAACTTTGGTGCACTCACCACAACCGGTACACAGGTCTTCATTCACATAGCGGGCCTTCTTGCGCACCTGAACCTTAAAATTGCCCACATAGCCTTCAACTGCTTCCACTTCGGAATAAGTCATCAGTTCAATATTGGGATGAGCGGCCACCTGAGTCATTTTGGGCGTTAAAATACAGGAGGCACAGTCCAGCGTGGGAAAGGTTTTGTCAAATTTGGCCATGTGTCCGCCAATGGAAGGTTCGCGTTCTACCAGGTAAACCTTTTTGCCGGCATCGGCAATGGTCAAAGCCGACTGAATGCCCGCAATGCCACCACCAACAATTAGTACATTGTCATTGACCGGAACCGAATTTTTCTCCAGAGCTTCATGGTAAAAAACACGTTTAACGGCTGCAGCAATTAAAGATTTTGCTTTGTGCGTTGCCATTTGTACATCTTCGGTGACCCAGGAATCGTGTTCTCGAATATTGGCCATGTGGAAAAAATAGGGATTACTGCCGCCCTCTTCTACGGCCCGTCGAAAGGTGGCTTCGTGCATCAATGGCGAACAGGAGGCCACCACCACGCGGTTAATCCCCAATTCCCTGATGTCCTGTTTGATTAACTCCTGCCCCGGATCGGAACACATGAATTTATATTCGCGCGCCACTGTTACATTGGGTAAAGTGGAGGCAAATTCCACCACTTCCACAACATTGATTTTAGCGGCAATGTTCGTTCCGCAGTGACACACGTAAACGCCGATTTTTACTTTTCCATTATGTTCCATAAATAACCTCAATCGTTAGTTTTCAAATTGTGGGCTGGGCATAGTGTAAACTTTGCACCAGCTTTTTAGGTGAAATGATGTGTTTATTCAGCCCGAGTTTTTGGGCTTGCAGGCCAAAGGCCAGTCCAATAAGTTGTGTAAAGTAGAAAATGGGGATTTCGGTTAATTCTTTGTACTGACGAATGATTTTCTTTTGATAGGCTTCCAGATTAAACTGACACAAAGGACAGACGGTAACAATACAATTAGCCCCGCGTTCCTGTGCTTCTTTTAACAAAATGTAATTTAAACGCAGCCCCACATCAGTAATGGTACCGGTTAATGAACCGCCACAACAGCGTGTCTTGACCGGGTAGTCAATCACTTCAGCACCTAAGGCCGTAAGAAGCTGATCCATTGTTTCAGGATAGGTGGCGTCATCAAATTGCTGGAAGGGGCGAACTATCTGACAGCCATAGTAGGGAGCTACTTTAAAGGAACGCAAAGGCGACCGCGTTCGATTACGAAGCGCATCCAGCCCTACATCATTAAAAAGCACCTCCAGAGGATGCCGCACTTTAACGGTTCCGGAGTAAGTCAATTTGGCGGCTGTCAGCGCCGCATCAACCTTTTGCCGGATTTGCGGGTATTTTTGGATGTAATCCTGTGTTTTAAGCAGAGTTAAGTAGCAGGCGCTGCAGGGCGCTACAATGTCGCGCCCCAATTGTTCGGCCAGGGCTAAATTTCTGGAAGACAGCACAAACGAAGCTGTTTCATCAACCGATATGTAAAAGGTAGCCCCGCAACAATTCCAGTCGGGCAGTTCTTCCAATTTTAATTCGAGCGCTTCGAACACCTGCTTAAGCGATGTTTCGTAAGGTTGAGCAGTACCTTTTACGGAACAACCCGGATAATAGGTGTACGTTTTCATGATGATGCCTCCGCAGCCTTGAGCATGGCTTTAATTTGTTGTCTGTTTTGCACACGTTCCTTTTTAAAGGAAAGCCGACCGCTGCGCAGCAAACTCCAACCCAGGGGTGCCATCTTTAACAGATGAAACAAGCCAATCTTAAATGCTAACATCATGACCAATCGGCTTTCGGTGGTGCGACCGTTCTTTTTAACCATATTGACAAAAGAACGGGCTAAAATGGGAATGGCGAAGCGTCTGGACGGCAAGATCTTTTCTTCGATGGCGCGTCGTTTGAGGCCATACATGACATCGGTGATTTTAATGTCTTTTGGGCAGTTAACCGTACAGGCATAACAAGAAGCGCATAGCCAGATAGTAAAACTGTGCAATACTTCATCTTTAAAACCGGCATCGGCCATGGCCATTAGTCTTCTGGGCGTAATGTCCATGTACACGCTTATCGGACAAATACTGCTACAGGTGCCGCATTGCATGCATTCCCGTGCGCGTTCACCGCCCGGAATGGTGGTCAGCCAGGCCGGGAACTGCGCATCCAGTTCAGTTTCATATTTAACTTTTCGTGAAATTTGCATGGCGCACTCCAAACAAAGTTATTTTATTCAATAAGTATTTCACAAAATTAGTGCCAGAGATTAATCATCTTGAAGAATAACAGAAAAAACAAAAGGTTAGCTTATTTAAAATCGGTAGTTTCCCTGGCTCCTACAAAGCCAGGCGTTTCTTTTGGAAACGCTTCGTGGGTGTAAAGGTAACGCAATTTTTCCGTCAAACTTCTCAGATAATGTAACCAGTTCTATAAGATCAATAAAGGTGTTTCCTTACTCTTACACCTTCAACCCTTAAACTCTTAACTAAAATTTAGTCTTGAACTATCCCGGAAATTAGAAAATTCGAAGCTCGAATTTCGAAATACGAAATTTCCTTCCACCCTTCCGGTTAAGGAGAAATTAAAGGTTAACACTGGTGTCCAAAATAAATCCGAGCATGTAAATTTTTAGTTTAAACACTGTTATTTTACCCATCCCGACCTCGGCTTCCCTTTTTTGTCAAAAGGAAGGGAGTTAGTGGGAAAGCTATTCAACCGTTCAACCGTTAAACTATTCAACCAAAAGGCCCTTATACTCTTACACCCTTAACCCTTAACTCCCCCTGAATCTAAGTTACAGAAATTTGCCTAATTCATTATTGCATCTAACAATATTTTTTAAGTAAATTCAAAAAACTAAAAATGTGGATGAAAATATTAAAAAATCGAAGAACATTTTTAAAGTTAAAACTAAAAATTTTTGAGGAGCACCATGAAACCAATCAAAATTTATTGGACAAAAACGGATGAGGCACCCTATCTGGCCAGTTTTGCCCTGTTACCTGTTTTAAAAGCTTTCACTAAAGGAACCAGAATAGAATTTGAGATCAAGGATATTTCACTGGCAGGACGCATTCTGGCTAACTTTCCGGAATATTTGAAAGAAGATCAGCGTGTAGCTGACGCCTTAAAAGAGTTAAGCGAATTAACGCAAAATCCGGATGCCAATATCATCAAATTACCAAACATCAGCGCCTCGGTGCCGCAATTACAAGCGGCCATTAAAGAACTGCGGGAAAAAGGATTTAATGTGCCTGAATATCCGGAAGAACCCAAAAATGAAGAAGAAAAAGCTTTACAGGCGCGATTCTCTAAGGTTCTGGGTTCGGCGGTTAATCCGGTTCTACGCGAAGGAAATTCCGATCGGCGTCCCGCTCCTGCCGTTAAACAATTCGCCAAAAAGAATCCCCACAAATTGATGAAATCCTGGCCCAAAGAAGGCTCCAAAACCAGTGTTGGCCATATGGAAAAAGGAGATTATTATGGCAGTGAAAAATCCGTTACCATGGATCGGGCTGCCCAAACCCGGATTGAGTTTGTTGATAAAAACGGCAAGGTGACGGTACTTAAAGAAAGTTTACCACTTGAAGACAAAGAAGTGGTAGATGCCGCCGTGATGAACGTACGGGAGCTACGCAAATTCTACGAAGAAAAAATCGAAGAAGCCAAAAACGATGATGTACTGCTTTCTCTCCATTTAAAAGCCACCATGATGAAGGTTTCCGATCCCATCATGTTTGGCCATGCCGTTTCCGTTTATTACAAAGACGCCTTGCAAAAACATGCGGAAACGTTAAAGGAAATCGGTGCCAATGTTAATAACGGCCTGGCCGATATTTTGCAGAAAATTCAAAAGCTACCGGAAGAAAAGAGAAAAAAAATTGAAGCGGACATCAATGCGGTGTATGAAAAACGACCGGACCTGGCCATGGTGGACAGCGATAAAGGCATTACCAATTTACATGTTCCCAACAATGTAATTATTGATGCCTCCATGCCAGTGGTCATTCGTGACGGCGGAAAGATGTGGAATAAAAACGGCGAGTTGCAGGACACGCTGGCCATGATCCCGGATCGCAGCTATGCTACGATTTACCAGGTAATCATCGATGATTGTAAACGTAACGGGCAATTCGACCCGGCTACCATGGGCAATGTTTCTAATGTGGGCTTGATGGCTAAAAAGGCAGAGGAATACGGCTCACATGACAAAACCTTTGAGGCGCAGGATGATGGTCTGATTCGTTGTGTGGATGAAACCGGAAACGTTATTTTGGACCAGAATGTGGAAAAGGGCGATATCTTTCGTATGTGCCAGACCAAGGACATTGCGATTAAAGATTGGGTTAAACTGGCGGTTAAACGGGCCCGGGCAACGGGCAATCCGGCCATTTTCTGGCTGGATGACCGGCGGGCTCACGATGCGCAGCTAATTAAAAAAGCGGAAATGTATTTAAAGGAACATGATACCAGTGGTTTAGATATTCGTATCATGCGTCCGGATGATGCCATGCAGTTTACTCTGGAACGCGTGCGTAAAGGCCTGGACACCATTTCGGTAACCGGTAATGTATTGCGTGATTATTTAACCGACCTTTTTCCTATTCTGGAACTTGGTACCAGCGCCCGTATGTTGTCAATTGTTCCCTTGTTAAAAGGCGGCGGCTTGTTCGAAACCGGAGCAGGCGGTTCTGCGCCAAAGCACGTTCAGCAGTTTCTGAAAGAAGGTCATTTACGATGGGATTCTCTGGGCGAATATTGCGCTCTTGTTCCGTCGCTGGAAATGATTCATGAAAAAACAGGAAATCAAAAAGCAGCGGTTCTGGCCGAAACTCTGGATCAGGCCGTCAGTATGTACCTTGAAAACGGTAAAACGCCCTCCCGCAAAGTAAATGAACTGGATAATCGTGGTAGCACCTTTTACCTGGCTATGTACTGGGCACGTGCGCTGGCAGATCAAAACAAGGATCAATGGTTAAAAGAACGCTTTACACCAGTAGCTGAAGCGTTGGAGAAAAACGAAACCAAAATCAACGAAGAAATGCTGGACGCCCAGGGACATGCGGTTGACATCAATGGTTATTACAAACCCGACGAAACTCTGGTGGAAAAAGAGATGCGCCCCAGCGCTACCTTTAATAAAATCATTGATGCTTTATTGTAGTGATTTATTGAGTCGGTCAGAATTTTATTCCATTCTGGCCGGCTCTTTTTAAAACCTGCTGTTAACGAAATTCAGTAAATTGTTCTCTGTCGCGATAAAACCTTCTAAATTTTCATAAAAATTCAAACTACTAAGCTGTTAAATTGGCAATATCCTTAACTAAATCGGCGCTCCTATCAGGAAGCTAAAGCAAGTCCCATTATTTCGTCGTACTGGCCACACCATGACTATCATGTTTGGGTCTCTGAAGCTGATCAACAATCACTGTTGTCTAAATCTAAAATCTATCTGATCCTGGACAATTTATATTTTTACCCTTGTCCGTTTAACCCATCCCGACCTCGGCTTGCGCCTCGGCCGCCCTTCCCTGCCAGCAGGGAAGAGAAATGTCTTCATGCTTCAAGGTTAATTCCTGCAAACCATTGCTGCGGTTCTCCCTTACCTTTGTCAAAGGAAAGGTAGTTAGAGAGATGGGTTCAAAAACATTTTAAGATCAAATTTTAAAACTTGAAACCATCGTTAAAATTATTTTTGGACAAGTTTGAAGTACACGCGAATTTAATCGCTATGTGTCACATAGCACAAGGTTGTTAACACATTTTAATTATACAAAGTCTAGCACCACGTTGTTAACAGATATCTAAGTACCACCCCATGGGGTGGTCGAAATTTTTAATGTTAAAAAATAGCACCACAT
>JAGHBR010000398.1 GCA_021160885.1 Caldisericaceae bacterium | reverse complement strand
CCTTCACTGGCAATGGCTCAGACTATAAAAGCAGACTCCAATTTTTACACTATTGACCTGATTAAAGTTTATTTTTTACTTTTGCTCTTTGCTACTATTTTAAACCGAATACTGGAATATCTAAAACTTTTACTGGCCTATTTAAACCAAAAGAAGCATTTTTTAAGAAAATTGTTTAAAAGCCTGTTTAATGCCATTGTCACAAAACTGAATCGTTTAGGCATTGATTTTGACGAACAAAAATTATATGAAAACATCCAGCGTTACACTATCTCTCTTTTGATGCAATTTCTGGGTTTTGTCTTGGGCGTTTTATTGGCCTTTGCTCTTCAATTAAATGTGCTGCAGGCTTTTCAGGTATTACCAAACAATCCCACAATAGGTCTGTTATTGAGCGGTTTGCTAATTGGGGCAGGCGTGGAACCGGTGCATTCATTTTTTAGAATTGCTCAGGAAAAGCGTAAGCTCAAAAAATTATTCACAGAACTTCAAAAATAATTGATCCTAAACACAGAAAAGTTTTATTTATTTCTTAAAATTTGCCGATTCCAATTAAAGAAATTAATAAGGGCAACAATCATCATGGATGAAAACAGAACGTTACGTAACCTGAAATTGCTAAGCATTTTAACAGTACTTTTTATTGTTTACAATACCTTAATTCCTTTCAAACCTTATCTTGAACTGTGGAAGATCGCTCGTAATTTAGGGCGAGTAGAACTGGTGCCTTTTATTGCCCGAGGCCGTTTAAATCCCTTAACAGACCTGGTAGGCAATGTCATCCTTTTTGTGCCGTTTGGATTTTTTTTAGCTTTGTATTTTATTCATCTAAAGCAAACATTGAAAGTGCAGCGGGTCGTTTTGTTGGGTTTCTTGCTCAGCCTGAGCATTGAAATTCTGCAAATTGGTTTTCGGTATCGGACGCCCTCTGTTACAGATTTAATCACAAACACTTTTGGCACTTTTTTAGGGGTTGTGCTGGCTAAGCTTTATTTTAAAAAATTTGAACAGAAACTTAAAACTTTGTTGCATCATATTCTTGAAAATGAACCAATTACTTTGATTCTTTTGTTGATTTTACTGGTTCAGTTTTTTGCCTCCATGTTGCCATTTAATGTCACTATTACCGTTTCTGATCTTAAAAAAGCGATTGCCTACACCAATATTCAACCGTTCGGGTTTAAACCATTGGGCCAAATGTTGAACGCACATCTAAAATATCTCGATCGATTTTCCTTTTCCAAAATTGATTTTTTGGGCAATGCTTTATTTTATTTGATTTTTGGCTATCTCGTGCTTTATTCGTATTTCCAGTACTGGCGTAAAAAGCGTTTAGGTAAGTTGATTGTTTTTGCTCTATTGTTTGCCTATTTTCCTGTTTTAGAGATCACCCAGTTTTTTATAAAATCAAGATTTAGCGATGTCAATGATATCATCAGCGGCTATTTGGGTGCCTGGAGCGGAGCGATCATCTTTTTACTGGTGAAAAAGAAAGAGTGGTTTCATAATGGCAGTAAAATAGTTCTGCGCCATTTTACCGTACCAATCATGATTTATTTAATTTACATTTTTTACAAAGGCTTTAGTCCGTTTAACTTTAGTCTGCAACACGACGTATTAAGCTTAAATTTAAAAACCCGTTATCTGGTGCCATTTTATGCTTATTACAAAGTTACCTCGCTCTGGAATATTTACGATTTGCTTGAATCGTTTTTCTGGTTAATGCCTTTGGGATTCATCCTTGCCTATTGGTTAAACGAGCAGAAACGTTTGAAACAGGCCTACCAGATAGGCTTTGTAATAGGCCTGCTATTTTCCTTAATTATTGAAGGGAGTCAGTTGTTTTTACCCACTCGTACCGGGGATATTACCGATGTTATTTTTATGACAATGGGCAGTTTGTTAGGCGTTTACCTTTTTAATTATTACAATGAGAATTATTTACAAAAGTCCGAACCATCGGAGTTTATTAAATCGCTGTCTAAGTCTTAAGGCATGAAGGCCATAACCCATCTTTGCAGTAACATAAGACACTGAACAAAGTGTATTGGTCTGATTTTATTAACAATGGTAGAAATTACATCACAAGATCATCGTCTATTAAAAAATGCTAGTTTTTCAACAAAGCAAGGGTTCCTCAAAATGGGTAATTTAATAAACTTCAGGAATCCAGAATAATCCATTAATTCTTCATTCGAAAAGGGGCCGTGGCACGTTCGGATTTATCTAAAAACTGATCTGTAGCTTTGTCCTTTAACCAGAGTAGCAAGCGGTATTTTCCTTCGATTTCACTGGGTTTTAAGGTTAGAAGAGGCAGCACAATATCGAATTCTGTTCGTGTACCTTGCAATATTTCAAATGGCGTGCCAATGGCCGGACATTCCAGTGAAAAAACATTGTTCTACTTTCCTACAATGTTTTTCTGCAAATCAAAACCAGGATTCATGCCGCAGTTGAGCAGAATCAAATCTTTTTCGGAATTATTAATAATGGTTAGATGGGCTGATTCTTCCGGTTTGTAAATGCCTTTGTCCAGGTTGATGATAATTTTATTGTATTCAACAATATCAATGTCCGTTCCTTTGTCCTTTTTGCAGGAGTTCAAGGCTAAAATTACCATTAAAAATGTGAAAGCAATTTTTTGATATTTCATGATAATCCTCTTTATTTAACCATTTTGTAAATATTTCCTCAGGCCTTAAAGAGCTCAAAAGCTGTAAAATACATTATTTTTTCAACTCAATGTCGCAATTAGTTATTTGCAGTTCTATTCTTAATGATGGCTTGATTAAACCAGTTACTTTCAAATTTTATCGATTTTCCATCCATTTTGAATGAGCTCACTCAGAGAAATTAAAAAATATTTGGGAGCCCAACAACTTTTAAGCAAAATTTTTTTGTGACAATTTTTGGAGTTAATATACAGG
>JAGHBR010000038.1 GCA_021160885.1 Caldisericaceae bacterium | reverse complement strand
GGCGAAAGGTCTGGTCGTTTAAAATCAGGTTCTCCAATTTTTCAACCAGCAATTTGCATTGTTTAATTTGTTCCAGGGGAGAAGTCACCAAAAAGATCAGGTCAATAGGATGACCGGATTTAGAATAATATCCAATGCCTTTGTTGAATCGGGTAAAAAAGGTTTGTAAGCGCAGCACGCTTTTACTGGAAACACGGAACACAATGGCGCAACAGCCACGTGCCGAAGAAGAAATGATTTCATGCGTTAACAGGTCACTGGCCAATGCTTTTTTATTCTTAACAAAGCCGCTTTGTTCAGCAAGATCGATCATGAATGACAGGGCGTCCAGTTCAGATTCTGCTTTAGTTTCAAAGGCAATATTTTGTAATCCGATGTAATCACTTAATTTTATCATAAATATTCCTCATTAAAATAAAAAGTCATTTATTCCGTAATTTACAATATAATAATTCCCCAATTATTTAACAACAAACTGGTAATTAGGCCTATTAAGAAAATCCAGAGAATATTGATTTTAAAATATCTTACCAAAAGTAGGGCGCCCAATGTCCAGATGTAGGTTGCTGGTTGCGTCAAACTAATTTTCCCTAAGCTCAATACAACAAACAACAACATCCCTGTGAATGCCGCTAAAATTCCTTTTAAAGCCATCCGAATAAAAGTGTAATTCCTTATTTCGGAATAGATTTCTGAAATGACTAAAGTGTAAAAGAAAGATGGGAAAAACATGCCAAAGGTAGCAATTAAACTGCCTACAAAACCGTTTACTTTAAACCCAATAAAAGTAGCCGTGATAAGAAAGGGACCCGGTGTAATTTGGCCAAAAGCGATGCCATCCGCAAATTCTTTTAACGTTAGCCAATGATGATTGTTAACCGCTTCCTGTTGTAAAAGTGGCATAATTGTAAATCCATTGCCAAAAGCTACAGCTCCAACTTTGAACATGGAAATCAATAATTCAGCGTTTTTACTATTTGACAGAAAGCTGATTAAAATAATGACTAAAAAAATAAGTCCAACACTAAAAATACCAGTCAACCTTTTTTTAAACGAGCCAGGAATCATTTTCAGGGATTCAGATTGTTTGTTTTTAGTGATAGATTTTGAATCTTGCTTCCAGAAAAGTATTAGAGAAAGCAAAATAGAAAGCAATACAACCAAAAAGGCATTGAATTTGTAAAGCAAAAGAAGAAAAGCAACCGAAGCTAAAGTTGCTGTTTTGGCCTCGGTTAAATAACGTCCTGCAAAGTCGATAAATATGTGAATTACAATACCAATGACCATGGCTTCAAGCGAAATGAAGAGAGGATGAACCCAGGTGATGTTACCATAATTAAAATAAGTCCAGCTGAGAAAAACCATCAACATATAAGAGGGAAGTACAAACATGAAGGTGGCAATTAAGGCGCCTAAAAATCCTTTAATACGGTAAGCACCATAAGTTGCTAAATTGAACATGATTGGTCCTGGATAAAGTTGCACCATGGCCAATCCTTCATCTAATTCCTTCTGCGTTAACCATTTACGCCCTATAATTAAGGCTTTTATTTGTTGTAAAATAGCCATTCCATAGGCAGTGAGTCCAATCTTGAAAAAGGCCAGAGCTAAGGAAAACCAGCTTGTTAAAGAAGATTGTTTCTGATCAGGTTTGCTCATTGCTTTCAAAAGGAATCCTCCTTCATTTAAATAATCCTATCACAATTACATCAGCTGCCTGGTCTGCGGTCAGGCCGCGGCTCATCAAAGTTTCTACCCGCCTTTTGTCTAAGCTACCAATAGCGGTTTCATGAGTAAGTTTTGCGGTTTCTTCCACTACCATTAATTTAGGCACAGCCTCAGCCTTTGCCGAATGGCCGAATCGCTGGCCTGCAAATTTGCTGGATCGCCTCCGCTTTGCTCATAGGCTTTGGCCAATTGCTGAAATTCTGAGGAATAATCAGTCATTGTTCAACTCCTTAGCTAGCGGTTGATTAACGTGTTGACAGGGCTGGCAATGATTACGGAAGAAGCGGGTGACTTCTTCTGGTAGCCCCGTTTTTAAAATACTGCCAGCACAAAGAGCAGAGGAGCGGTCCGCCATGGCTGCCATCTGTTCATGATGGGTAATCAGCATGACCGATGCACCGTTGGCCGCCAGTGTGAGAATAACATCCTTAATATGATCTATGGAAAGGGCGTCAATGCCGGAATCCGGTTCGTCAAGAATGGCCAGTTTCGGACGCTGAGCTAATATAGCTGCCAGTTCAATCCGTTTGCGTTCACCACCGCTTAGCGTTTCATTTAATTCACGAAACAGGTAGCGTTTTTGATAAAACCCCGCTTTTTGCAGACAATCCCCGAGTAAAATTTTTTCTTTTTGGATGGCTGGGCCAGCCGTAAATAATCATAAACGGTAATACCTTCAAAACGTGCCGGTTCCTGCCAGGCCAGGGTAATCCCCAGACACGCTCTTTCCGTCATGTCGAGCTTCGTAATGTTATGATTATCAAACAGTATTTGCCCCGATTGAATTTGATATTCTAGTAGGCCCATGATGGCGTAAGCCAGGGTGGTTTTTCTTGTTCCATTCATGCCCAAAATGCTGTGCATTTCAGCGGATTTAATCGTTAAATTCACATGATCCAGAATATTACGTTCCCCTTTTTGCAGGCTAACGTCTTTTAGACTTAACATGAGTACCTTCTTTTAAAAATGGTTAAATCTCTAATTTACCACTTATCTTTCAAATGTTTCAGCACGTTTTCCGCATTACCGAAAACACGCGTTGCTTCGGCGAATCGGGCAATATTAGAGGTCTCCAAAATTTTTTTCTTTGGAAATTCCCGCTTTTTTTGCTTTATTCATCATTGCCTCAATACAGGCATGGCTACCTGTAGCTAAAGCAACAGCCAGAAAAATTAATACTCTTGTCTTACCATCCAAAGCGCCGCCTTCCGGGGGCATTGCAAACACGTTGGTTTGCTCAAAAACCATCTCGGGATATACTTCGGCCGCTAATTTGAGTGATTCCGACAGTTTGCCATCCATGGCCTGCGTCATGCCCTTTAAAACTTGATTTAAAGTTAGTATCTCCTTTCAAATTTTGTTTTCTTTAAAATAGATTGAATTTGTAAAAAATTCCAAACCAATATTCTACATTTTTCCCAAAAGTCGTTTTATTGTTTAGTGTTATGGCCATTGCACTTTGGAGATAGAGTCCTTTCCATTGTTTAAAATAGTATTGAATACCCGGAGCAAGCTGATACAAATATTGTTCACTATGGGGGATTGCATTCCCGTTCTTTTTATCCTTAAAATTGTATTCAGCTAAAAAATCTGTTTCAAAATACCAGTTCTCAGAAATTGGTATCACGCCGGTGTAAATTCCCTTAATTTGTGGACCTGGCCTTATGCCATCTGATTTTTTTTGTTTGAAATTGTAGGATAATAAAAATCGATTACTTGTTTTTCCGATTTTTTGATTTACGATCCCAACGAATGAATAACTCGTTTCTCCATTGCCTAAAGGCAATTCATCTTTTTTTAAATTCTTGTATTTGCCAGTTGGCAGCATCATAACGCCTACTAAGGAAACGATTGTCCCTGGCTTTTTGTAAACATTAGTCTTTAAGGCCAATTGCAAATCTCCAAAACCGCTTGCTTTCTTTTGAATGGTTGGTTTTGTTAACTTTTTAGTTAAATAGTTTAAGTTGGCTATAAATGTTAGATTATTAAAAATGCCATAACGGATCATTTGCGGGAAAACAACAGCCTTAAGTTTTGTATTTTGGGGCATGTTGATCATTGAATTGGTTTTATCATCATACATTTTGTTAAATTGCGGAAGAACAACATAGGATCGATAAACAAAGCCGCCTTTAGGCAATGTCCCCGCACTAATCCCAAAAATGGGCGGAACTATTCCCCCCTTTTTTTGTTGAGCTGTTAAATTAGTGGTTAAGATAAAAACAGAAAGTAACAGCAATAAGATCTTTTTATTCATGACTGTTGACTCCTCTTTTTTTGAATTATTTTGTAAAAAGTACTTGCCGTTAACATTTGAAAAATAAATGACAATGCAATGGGCAATCCAACTAATTTAGGAAAACTTGACAATGCAATACCCATAGCTATAGGTAAATTTTTCATACCAGAGGAATAGGTAATAGCAATTGCAGGTTCATAATCAAATAATCGTTTTGTAATTAAATATGCAATCTCAAAGCCGAGGGGGAAAATTAGGATGACAGCAAGAATAAGAGTTGGGATGAATTTGTATTGTTTAATAATCATTGGCATAGCACTGTTACAAATAGCGAACATCAAAATAATGGCAATGGTTGCTGATAACGAAGGAAATATTTTGAGGTTAGCCATGACTTTTTTCTTTGGAATGAACTTATCCATTAATACTCTTGAAAGGGTTCCCAGAATTAGAGGAATTAATAAAAGTACAAGTAACTTTTTAAACATCATAAAAGTATTAATTTCTACATAGGCGCCGGCGAATAGAAACATTAGATAAGGAATTAAAAATGGAGCAATGAACATTGTACTTGCGCCAATACTCATAGCAAGCCCAATATCGCCTTCAAGCAAACCTGTCCAGACAGCATTCATCCCCGCGCAGGGGACTACACCTATAAGAATCATTCCGGTACTTAATAAGTTATTGCTAATAAGTAATTTTGCAACAATTAAGCAAATAATAGGCATTACAATAAAATTAAATATTAATCCAGCCAAAGTACCTGCCGGTTTTTTTAGAATTTCAACAAATTCACGCGGAACAACCATAATACTCATAAAATAGATCATAAAAAACATTAAAGATGAGGAGTAGGATTTGATCCATTTTCCTGGGGAAGGATACCAGATGCCAAGTAACAGACTAAAAATAACGATAGTGACAATAATCATCTGGTAATTTTTACTGATGAAAGCCGCATATTTTCTAAGCCAGATCATTTATATCTCCTTGCTT
>JAGHBR010000014.1 GCA_021160885.1 Caldisericaceae bacterium | reverse complement strand
TTTGACTACCACTGGATTGCTTTAAACAAACCCCAAGAATAATTTTGAATTGAATTTTATTTTTACTTATATTTCGTGTTCTTAATTAACGAATTAATCATAATGGTTGTGTGTAACTTTTAAAAAGAAAATTCATCAAAAGGCATTGAAGTTTTAAACTTAAAACTGTGAACACAGGAGGACTCAATGCCAGTTACGCCACAACCAAAAGTAGTGATTTTTACTACACCGACATGCAGCTTTTGCAATGCGGCTAAACGATATTTTAGAGAAAAAAAGATTAAATTTAAAGATATTGACGTTTCGAGAGATCAGCGTGCGGCCAGAGACATGGTACGCATGACAGGACAATCAGGCGTGCCGGTTATTTTGATTAATAACCGACCAATTGTTGGATTTGATAAACCTAAAATTAATAGATTACTGGGAATAAAATGAAGGAGGGTGCTGTGAAGATATTACCATTAGACGATCGGGTTCTTATTGAATTGATTGAAGAAGAAGAAAAAGTCGGAACGATTATCATTCCCGACACGGCAAAAGAAAAACCCCGCATGGGTAAAGTAATTGCCGTAGGTACAGATGAAGATCTGCAAGAAAAAATTAAAGAAGGTGACAAGGTCATCTTCTCTAAATACTCCGGTGACGAAGTCAAAGTGGGTGACAAAGAATATTTAATCATTCAACGCAGTGATATTCTGGCTAAAGTTGAGTAAATTAAAAAAGCCCTCTTTAACGAGGGCTTTTTTAATTTAGGTTATATAATGACTACCCAAAATAATTGTCCAAAGAATTTTACATTTCTACAATAAGCGTTTGCTTTGAATTTTAAATAGGTCTGAAAACTTACATCGTATTCAATCCAACCCAAAACGCTAGCTCTTTTTCCTCTTGTGCTCTTATCTTTTGGCCTTTATTGGTGTGCTTTTAATTATTAACACTCTTATAGACCACGCTTCATTCCACCGTTACGCTTTTGGCTAAATTGCGTGGTTGATCCACATCGCAGCCACGTAGTACCGCAATGTGATAGGCCAATAGCTGCAATGGAATGACACTGAGCAACGGTGTTAAGGCCTGGCATGTTGAAGGGATATAGATTACATGGTCTGCATGTTTTTTAATCTGTTCATCGCCTTCATTAGCCACGCAAATTACACGACCTTTACGGGCTTTTACCTCCTGAATATTACTAATCACCTTGTCGTAAATGGCATCCTGAGTGGCAATAAAAACAACCGGCATGTTTTCATCAATTAATGCAATAGGGCCATGTTTCATTTCGGCAGCCGGGTAGCCCTCTGCATGAATGTAAGAAATTTCCTTCAGTTTTAATGCACCTTCAAGAGCCACAGGGAAATTATACCCACGTCCAAGGTACAAAAAGTTTCGCTGCGTATGATACGTTTCTGCCAATTCACGAATGTAATCGTTTTGCGCCAAAATCTTTTCCACATTTTCAGGAATTTTAATTAGATCATCCAACATTTGCTTGCCCTGTACAACGGACATGTACTTCTTGCGGGCAATCAAAATCGTCATTAAGATCAGGGCTGTAACTTGAGATGTAAAGGCTTTGGTACTGGCCACGCCAATCTCGGGACCGGCATGAATGTAAACCCCGGCATGGGTTTCGCGGGCAATGGTGGAGCCAACAGCATTGACAATACCTAACACCAGAGCTCCTTTGTGCTTACCTTCCCGCAAAGCGGCCAGCGTATCTGCCGTTTCTCCGGATTGTGAAATGGCAATGATAATATCGTTTTCATTGATGATCGGATTGCGGTAACGGAACTCTGAGGCATATTCAACTTCTACCGGGATGCGACAGAATTCCTCAATCAGGTATTCGCCAATTAATCCCGCATGCCACGATGTGCCAGAAGCCACAATAATAATTCTTCCGGCCCGTGTCAGCTTGTCTTCAACTTCGGCTAAACCGCCTAATTTTACCAGGCCTTCTTCACGCAGAATCCTGCCGCGCATGGTGTCTCTAATGGTTTTGGGCTGTTCGAAAATCTCTTTTAGCATGTAGTGTTCAAAGCCCTGCTTTTCAATATCTTCCAATTCCATGGTAATTTTTTGAACCTGTTTTTCAATTACCTTATTCTGGATGGTTTTGGTAATGACACCCTGGCGCGTTAAAATGGCCATTTCGTCATCTTCAAGGTAAAAAACATTGCGCGTGTGTGGAATAAGCGGCGTTACATCAGAGGCTACAAAATATTCATTATTACCCACCCCAATCACAATCGGGCTGCCTTTGCGGGCCACATAAATTTTATCCGGTTCGTCTTTATTAATGACTGCAAAGCCGAATGTCCCTTCGATTTTCTGCAGGGCTTCGCGAAAGGCTTCTTCAAAATTGGCGCCATCATACAATTCTTCAATGAGATGGGCCACAATTTCAGTGTCGGTGTCTGATTTAAAGGTATGGCCGGATTTTTCCAATATTTTTTTGAGAACCGAATAATTTTCAACAATTCCATTATGAATTAAAACGATGTTCCCGCTACAATCCGTGTGAGGATGGGCATTTAACTGATTTGGCTTACCATGGGTGGCCCAGCGAGTGTGGCCAATACCAACCTGTCCCGGAGGCATGTTAAGTGCAATAGCCTCTTCCAATTTTCTGATTTTACCCACCTCTTTTACCAGAAATATCTGATGATCGCTGATGGTGGCAATACCAGCTGAATCGTAACCACGATACTCAAGACGTTTTAAACCGTTAATCAAAATCGGGGCAGCTGGTCTGTCCCCCAAATAGCCAACTATTCCGCACATTATCTACTCTCCCTTGTTTATTCCCATTCAATCGTTGCCGGCGGCTTAGAACTCACATCGTAAACCACCCGGTTAACGCCCTGAACTTCATTAATAATTCGGTTCGAAATTTTAGCCAAGGCTTCGTAAGGCATTTTAAACCAGTCGGCAGTCATGCCGTCGCTGCTGGTTACAGCCCTTAAGGCAATTACATTTTCGTAAGTCCGCTGATCGCCCATTACACCAACTGTTCTCACCGGCAGTAACACAGCAAAAGCCTGCCAGATTTTGTTGTACAAATTAAAATGATGTAATTCCTCGATAAAAATGGCATCGGCCTTTTGTAATAACTCGACGCGTTCTTTGGTAACTTCACCTAAAATTCGTACAGCTAATCCGGGACCTGGAAAGGGATGGCGTTCAATAATCAACTCAGGAATACCTAATTCCCGTCCAACCTGACGAACTTCGTCTTTAAACAGTTCGCGTAAAGGTTCCAAAAGTTCAAAATCGAATGATTCCGGTAAACCGCCTACATTGTGGTGGGATTTAATGGTTGCGGAAGGACCTTTGAAGGAAACACTCTCAATTACATCCGGATACAAAGTTCCCTGCGCTAAAAATTGGAATTCGCCCAATTTTCTGGCTTCTTCTTCAAAAACACGAATAAATTCTTCGCCAATAATTTTGCGTTTCTGCTCCGGGTCAGTTACACTTTTTAAGCGATTTAAAAATCTTTCCCGGGCATCAACAACCGTTAAATTGATTTTAAAGTGCTTCCGAAAAACCTGTTCTACTTCTTTTACCTCATTGTGGCGTAAAAGGCCGGTGTCCACAAAAACGCAGTGTAGCTGGTTTCCAATGGCCTGATGAATTAAAACGGCTGCCACGCTGGAATCCACTCCTCCGCTTAAGCCACACAACACGCGTTGTTTGCCTACTTTTTGCCTGATGAGTTCGATGCTTTCTTTGATGAACGATTGCGGTGTCCAATCTCCCGTACAACCACAAATTTCAAAAACAAAATTTTTTAATAACTGACGGCCAAAGGCGGTGTGTTCAACCTCTGGATGAAACTGTAGGCCGTAGATTGGTTTTGTTTCGTGAGCGATGGCGGCAAAAGGGGAATTCTCGGTTCTGGCAATCACTTTAAAACTCTGGCCGGGTTTTAACACTTTGTCACCGTGACTCATCCAAACTACGCTTTGATCCGGTATGTCTTTAAACAACGGGCTTTGACTCGTTAACCGTAGTTCTGCCAGACCATATTCTTTTTTTTCGGCCCGAACAACCTGCCCGCCGGTTAAATGTGTGATTAATTGCAATCCGTAACAAATACTCAAAATGGGAAGATTCAGGGCCAGTATTTCTGCTTCTATTTTTGGCGCGTTTTCTTCATAAACCGAAGACGGGCCGCCGGAAAAAATAATGCCTTTAATATTTTTAGTTTTCAGAAATTGTTTATCTACATTGTAAGGGTGGATTTCACAATAAACGCCCATTTCACGAATTCTGCGGGCAATTAGCTGGGTGTATTGAGAGCCAAAATCAAAAATGATAATGGTCTGGTGCGGGTAGCCGATACTCATTCCATTTTGATGTTCCATTTCTTTAGTTCCTCAATAAAAGAATAATTGGTTAAATCATACTTAATTGGGGTTACGGAAACCTTGTTTTGCATCACAACTAAATCATCTATATCATTTCCATTGTCCAAAATCATGCGCTTGCCGGTTAACCAGTAATAGGTACGTCCGTTTGGATCAACCCTTTTATCAAAAGCCTCTTCGTAACGGCCTTTGCCCTGACGAGTAATCACCACGCCTTCAATCTCATTCTCAGGCACGGCAGGCACATTAACATTTAGCAATGTACGCTCCGGCAGGCCGTTTTTTAAGACCAATTCAGCCAGTTGACAACTAAACTTGGCTGCAAAGGCAAATTCCGATTTCGTAAAAGAAGCGATTGACACGGCAATGGAAGGGATGCCCATAATGGTGCCTTCGGCAGCAGCCGAAACCGTGCCCGAATAAATAACATTGGTTGCTGTATTGGGCCCCTGATTAATTCCGCTGACGATTAAATCCGGATTTCGTGGTAAAATACATTTGCTGCCCAATTTTACACAATCGGCAGGGGTGCCATTGACTGCGTAACCGAAAAATTTTCCCTCACGATTAACTTCTAAAACACGTAACGGATCAGAAAGCGTAATGGCGTGACCTACGGCGCTTTTTTCGACCAGTGGAGCAACGACAAAAATTTCACCCAACCCCTGCATGGCCTGAGTAAGGCTGTAAATGCCCGGGGCGTAAATGCCATCGTCATTGGTAATTAAAATAAGCGGTTTTTTCATTCTTTTAAATTAATGTGGATTTTGATGAGCAAAAAAGTCTAGTAACTGCGAAATTTTCTGTTTTAACTGATGTCGGTGCACAATCATATCCAAAAAGCCGTGCTCCATCACAAACTCAGAGCGCTGAAAGCCAGGCGGCAAATCCTGACCAATGGTTTGTTTAATAACGCGTGGCCCGGCAAAACCGATCAGTGCGCCCGGTTCGGCCAAATTTATATCTCCCAACATGGCGTAACTAGCGGTTGTTCCACCAGTAGTCGGATTGGTTAAGATTGAGATGTAAGGGATTTTGTTTTCGGCCAACAAAGCCAGTTTGGCGCTGGTTTTGGCCATTTGCATTAAACTAAAGATGCCTTCGTGCATGCGGGCACCTCCGGAAGAGGAAAGAATAATTAATGGCTGCTTCAATTCCAGAGCTTTGTCTATGGCTCGAGCCACTTTTTCGCCAACAACCGAGCCCATGCTTCCGCCTAAGAATTTGAAGTCCATCAACGCAGCTACAATTCCATGCCCATCCAGCTTTCCGGTACCGGTTACAACGGCTTCATTCATGCCTGTCTTTTTAACAGTGGCCTTGTATTTTTCAATGTATGGTTTGGAATCGACAAATTGTAGAGGATCGGTTGACATCAAATGGGCATTAAATTCTTCGAAGGTGTTTTCATCGAATAAAATCTGGATATACTCTTTATGGCCGATCCGAAAATGGTAATCGCATTTTGGACAAACAAACAGTTTTTTTTCCAACTCTTTTTTATAAATAATATCACCACAATTATCACACTTAATCCAAAGGCCGTCCGGCAATTCTTTTTTAGCGCCGGCGGTAATGGTTTGTTTTTTTCGTTTAAACCAATCCATATTAAAACCTCTAAATATTCTTTTATATATAAATAATAATTGCTAATGTACATCAAATATTACTATTTCTCAAATCTTTAAGCATAACCAGGGCATCTTCTCCATCGCGATAGTAATTTTTCCGAACCTGAATGATTCTGAAGCCAAATGCCTGGTAAAGATTAATGGCGGCCGTGTTTGATTTGCGCACTTCTAAAAAAGCAAACGTTGCATCGCCAAATTCCTGTAAAATATGACGCATTAATAACTTACCCAATCCACGTTGCCTAAAATCGGGATGAATGGCAAAATTTGCAATATGAAGTTCATCGTAATATCGCCAAACAATGGCATAACCTGCCAGCTGGTCTTCCACTTCTAAAATGAGTGGATGTGAATAATCTTTTTGCAGTATTTCACTTAAAAAACTCTCTTTAGACCAGGCATCAATAAAAATTTGCTGTTCCAGGCGAACTACTGTTCCCACATCGTCCAGCGTCATGGGACGAATTTTAACCTTCATTGCACTCCGGCAAAAGGTCTGATGTACATTGGCTCAATTTCTTGCAGGTCGTCTGCGCCATATTTTTTAAATTTAAGCAGCCCCAGATATGCGATTAACCGTGCTAAATACTCACCTTTGTAATGAACGGTTACCCCTTTTAACTGCAATTTTTGTAAGATTTCTGCGTCCAAATCATGGAAAAAGGGTTTAACCAGCACCGATCCGGATGGTAAAACTTCGGGCAAACGCTGGCGCAAAACAATGTCATGTTCAACAATTTCAGGCAACCCATCAGGTGCAAATTCCAACTGGGCCAGGTACACCTCTTCGCGGCGCGCGTCAATCATGGTGTAAAGATGCGCCCGTGGCCGGCGTACCTGTTTGGCCAGCACCTGATGATTAGAAATACCTACTATTGGCAATTGATGAGCAAAACAAAAACCCTTGGCAAAACTCAAGCCAATTCTTAAACCGGTAAAGGACCCGGGCCCTACCGAGACAGCGACCAATTCTATCTCGTTTTGCTGTGAAAGCAATGGATTAACATTCTGCTTTACAAAATCAACAGCCGTTTGAATTAATGGCGCCAGAAGGGTTGCATGCTGCATAGGTAATTCCAGATTGGCTTCGTAAATGGTTTGTTTTTTAGACCCATCCCATAAGGCTACACTACAAACAATATCTGACGTTTCTATGGCTAAAATCATTTCTCTCCCTGATTGGTCTTGTCTATTTTAAATAATTCAAAAACACGCCGTTCGCCTTCAAAATAAATTTTGATCTTGTAATAACGACGTAAGTGTTTCTCAATCAACTGAGGCCACTCAATAAAGGAAATGGCGCCCTGGTTTAACATTTCTTCCCAGCCTAATTGATCCAATTCACTTTCATAATGCAATCGGTAAAAATCGAAATGGTTTACCGGTTGCGCTCCTCGATAATGGTGAACAATGGCAAAAGAGGGGCTGGAAGCGGGATCTTCAGTGTTAATCAATTGGCAAAAAGCTTTAACCAAAAAGGTTTTACCGGAACCCAAATCCCCTTCCAAAAGGACAACATCATTGGGTTTTAAGATCCCCTTTAAATATTCGGCAACCTGGACGGTGTCCTGCTCACTGGCCGAAAAAAATTTTTTCAAAATATTCCTCATCATAAAGTATTTTGCTGAAATTAACGGTTTAAAGGTAAAAAAACAAGCAAAGATCGCCGGAAGTCAATACAATGTAAAGGC
>JAGHBR010000494.1 GCA_021160885.1 Caldisericaceae bacterium | reverse complement strand
GTTCAGGATAAACAGACAGCATGGCCACAATGCTTAAATTTTCCAGCAGATCAAAAAAGCCGGCGCCCAATGGAATGACGTTGAGCCTCTGTAATCGGTTTAATTTTACTTCGCCTCGTTTGAATAAAAAAGAAATGAACAGGCAAAGGAATAGCGTGTAAACCAGCGGGTAGAGTACATCAATTGTTAAGGCAAAGGTTCGGTAAGCGGCCCGCCCGGCTTCTCCGTACGAATCGATCATCTGGAAAGCTTTTTGCGGTGTGTAGAAAAAAAGGAGATCAAGAGGTCCGTTGTTCATTGATTTTACCGATGCAATGCTTTGGGGAAGCAAAACAAGATTGATAAACAGAATGATTCCCAGGAGAATCAAAATCAACCAACCTCTGGTCAGCCTGACGAAAAAATTAGAAATCTTGAAAAACATTTCATTAATCAAAATCAATTGGTTTTACTTAATCCGATTCAATCCGCACCCCGCAATCAGTCTGAATTAAGTAGGCCTTGCCACCGACTTCTTCAATGGCCTGGGCTACTTTGTCCGGACTCGTCGGTGCGTACACAAACATGCAGCCTCCGCCACCGGAACCGTTGATTTTTCCGCCCAGCGCACCGGCTTTTAAAGCGGCTGAAAGCATGGCGTCAATTTT
This sequence comes from Caldisericaceae bacterium, assembly GCA_021160885.1. Taxonomy (GTDB): domain Bacteria; phylum Calditrichota; class Calditrichia; order Calditrichales; family Calditrichaceae; genus Caldithrix. The sequence goes on along the minus strand of JAGHBR010000494.1, from coordinate 24,877 downwards.
TGGCGTACTGATTTTTAGCAACCTGGCTAACACCTGTTGATGCTCATTCAACAATTGAGCAAATGTTTTTTCATCAAAGGATTCAGCCTGCATGATTTTTAAGGCTTCCTGTGTCAAATTCCTGTTCAGAATGGTGCCCTGCAGCACTTCGAATTGATCGTTTGTTAAAAGATTTTTGAAACGTTCGATAAGCGGCAGCGAGGCTGTGGCCAGATCAAATTGCGGTTCATGTTGTTTGATGATTTGCATGGCATCCAGTACGCCAAATTTTACGCGGGAGAGGATGCCTTTGGTATCTTTAGCCTGTTGCGAATCGCCCAACACAAAAGTACCTAATTTAACCTTTAAAGGTGTTAAACGGACGTCATTTTCAAATTGTTGAAATAAAATACCACCCACGGCTGAAGCATAATGATCCATCATGCCGCCTGGTTCGCCAAATTCAATCACTTCTGCCAGATGGGCCAATCGGGCAATCGATTTGGCGTCGCCACATTCCTCAATCGGCTGTTGACTGATTTTACACAAAAATTTGGTCCAGGCCACGCAAAGCGCGGAAGAAGATGAGGTGCCGGAATTGATGGGAATGTTGCCATGCACTTTACAGTGACAGCCACTGGTAAAATGCAATCCCTGACGTAAAACAATATTAAACACACTGCGCCAGTAATCTCTTTCCTTAATGTAAGCAATCTCCTGTCCAGGAGCCGGAAGCTCAAAGATTTCCTGATCGCTGATGTCCGGCAATTCGATGTGGAAAATTTTGTCCCGAACCGGTTTCCCACTGATGGAAATGCGTCGGTCAATGGCCATGGTAATGACCGGCAGTTGCAGGTAATCCTGATGTTCACCAAACAGGCAAATGCGTCCAGGTGCAGAAACAGTAAGTGTCATTTTATTCCAATTTATCTTAATGTCAGACTGAGTTGGCTACTATTTTAATTACGAATTACGAATTAAAAATTACGAATTACGAATGAAAACTCCAGACAAGATTCTCCATCACCCTATTCAACCATTAAACCATTACCATTTCGGCCAATGATTTGAACTGATTTTTTGATACAAGCAACACGTGACACGTAACGCGTAACAAGTAACGAGTAACAAGTGACACGTAACGCGTAACGAGTAACCAATGACAAGTAACGAGTGACAGGTAGAGCATTCCACCATTCCACCATTCACCTATTCAACTATTCCACAATTTTGCCATTCAACTAAAAATTCTTTCACCCACTGGAATCAATCAAATAAAATTTTTAGATAGCCGCCTGCAAAGTAAATAACCATGCCCGCCACGGCCAGGTGCGAAGCGTAATGCCAACCGCTACTGCCGCTGAGTACGCCAGCTAAAAAGATCAATACGCCTAACAGGTAAAGGGCAAAGCTCCATTTCCCTTTACTTGATTTGGGAATGATGTTGTAAACATGTCCGCTGGCCTGTTCTTCTTCGCTGGTCTTACGCGCCTGCCAGATAAGGTTGATTTTGTTCTTGTTTTCCGGCCGAGTAAAATAGCTAACCACAGGCATTACGATTAAAGCCACGCCGGCGCTTAAAAAGGTGGTCAGATTAAAATCAAACTGGTAGTAGAATTTACCAATAATGCCGGCCACGGCCCCGGCCAGGTAGCCCCAGATGGCCCCTGCCGAGGTAGCTCGTTTCCACAGTAATCCGTACAAAATGCCCACAATAAAGAGCGGCATGTCCATGATGCCGATAATGGTCAGGTAGGCCTCCACAGCGCCGCCCATTTTAGGCACCAAAAAGGCAAAGCCGATCATGAACAAACCCACTAATAGAGTAATGAAACGCGCCATGAACAAAATTTCTTTGTTGGTAGCCTGACGTCTTTTTAAAGTTTCGTAAATGTCATTGGTAAACAGAGTAGCCACACCATTTAAGTTACCGGAAATCGTGGAAAGTTGTGAAGAAAGCAAGCCGACCACAACCAGACCGAGTACAACCGGAGGCAGCATCTGAGAAAGTAAAGTAGGAATGGCCTGATCGGGATTTGTTAGATTCGGGTAAAGGACAGCAGCCGCCAGACCAGGTAAATTCCAGAGTAATGCAAAAGGAGTGGTAATAATTCCCGCCAGCACCATGCCTTTGGCCACGGTTTTAGTGCTTTCGGCTCCAAAGGCCCGTTGCAGCAATCCCTGATCGACACTGGCCCATTCAATGCCTAACAGGAAAATGGCCAGAATGAATTTCCAGTTGTAGGTTCCGGATTGTCGCACTAATTGCAAACTGTTTTCGGGCAGTTTTTCAATCAGGCCGGGCATCCAGCCCACGGCTTTCATGGCCAATGGCAGAACGATTAAAGCGCCGCCTAACATGAACACAAATTGAATCACATCGGTAAAAGCTACTGACCACATGCCACCCAACATGGTGTAAATGATGGCAATGACTGCGAAAGCCACAATCCAGAATAGATACGATGAAATTCCGGTAATGGCCTGAGCCGCTACTACCGCTGTGTAAAGTACAACCCCCAGCCAGAAGGCAAGGCGAAAGACCCACAAAATGCCTACCAACAAACGCACCGATTTATTGTAGCGCATGCTTAAAAATTCTGGAATGGTTCGCACACGCAAACGACGCATGACCGGAATAATGAACAGTCCCGAAAAGACCAGTGCCATGTTGCCGGTCCAGGTTTGCCACAGGATGGAAATTCCATGTTTGTAAGCAATGCCGGCTTGCCCGACAAAACTGTACAAATTTACATTTGTAGCGGTGATGACGGCCGCCAATATGAAAGGCGTTAATTGACGTCCGGCCACGTAAAAATCATCCGGTTCGCCGACCCATTTGTAGAAAAAGCTACCAACAAAAAAGGTGAGTATTAAAAAGCTGATTACGATAATAATGTCAACTAAAGCCAAGTGATTTCCTCCGTGTTAAATCTTGCTTTAGAAGTATTTTATTGCAATTAAGATGGGCATTTTGTCCCCATTCTTTTAAAAAGATCAGGATTGTTGATTACGGGGTTGGCTGTTCTTTTTTTGTTTGTGAGCCTGGTAAAGGTTTTTGAATTCCTTAATTGGAACGTAAATCCAGGTAATTAAAATTAATAAGCCGATTAACCAGATGCTCCAGGTAATCCAATCAATGTACATGACTCCTCCTGATGTTGCAGAACGGTCGGAACCGTATTCTACTTTGTGTTTTTCGTCGTAAATGTAAGGAATTGTCAAAAATAATCAAATACAGTTGAAAATTTATTTAACGAAAATCAACAAATGCCTTTTGAAAGAAACCTCTAAAAACGGATGCTGGCTGTCCACGGTTCCCAGAGTTCGATCATGTTCGTAATCCACGACGGTTAAGGTTTGATTTGCTGGTAAACCCCGTAATTCAATCGAACCGGAAAAATCATTGGCGTAAAAAGCGTAGAACAGAGTGTCGCCTTTTTGAATGACATGGGCCTCTGGTCGATCGTAACCTAAATCGTAAAGCTGACCCAGGTACTGTCCTTTAGCTAATTGAAAGGTTTTGTACAGACGAATCCATTTACGCCAGATCTGTTCTTTCTGGGGTGTAAGACTAATATCCCCGGTTTCTTTATTGAAATAACTTCCAGGAGGCCAGACAAACTTGGTACCTGGTACTCCGCCAATTCCAATCGTGGAGGCAAAATCGTCCTTTCCATCGCTTAACTCCACATGATCTCCGTAATAAGGTACATTGGGCCCCATCAAAGCTTTATAAGTTTTACCTTTAAGACGAATTTGCCAGGAACTGGTGGGATCCGAAGCCACTGGTTGATTTTCACAGGCCATGTTGTAAAAAGAAGCGGCATCACCACAAGGGCAGATTTCAACAACGGCATCCGGTTTGGCTGCAATGGCTGTCTGGTAAATCATTTCGAAAAAGTCAGGCACGGCTTCCACGGATTCTTCCTGTCTTAGGTGATGATGGGCCGGATTGTAGCAGGGCGGTGTGGCATTTTGATGCTGCCCATCTAACTTAAGGCCATCGAAATCCCAGTCCACCATTATTTTTCGGATTAATTTTTTGAAATAATCACGCGTTGGTTGGTAGTCAGGACACAAGTAATAACTGTCCCACCAGGTGATTAATTGTTTACTGCCATCCTGATTTAAAAGCAATAAATCCGGGTGCTCTTTTAAAAGTTTAGTTCCATGATCCGCTGCCAGAGGCACAAACCACAATTTAGCCTTTAAGCCCAGGGCATGAATTCGGTCAACCAGAGCACGCATGTCCCGGTCGCCATGAGGGAATTTCTCCGGATTCAAAAACCAGTCCCCTTCAGCTGTTTGCCAACCGTCGTCGATGACTACCCAGTCCAGGCCCAGCTCTTTTACCTTGGGCAGAGCGCGCAGGATCTGTTCTACTTTAAAGTTGCGTTCAAAACCCCAGGCGCACCAGATGGGTTCATAAGCTGTTTTCGGAAATGGTTTAAATTTTACACCCCTTTTCTGCATCAAATGCGAATAAAGCTGCAGCGGTTTAAAAAAATCCCCCTGATGTACCAGCATAAATGTGGGCAAAGTTGTCAAAGACTCTCCAGGTTTCAAATGCCGATTGACAACCATGTTAATGTCCAATGTAGCGCCCGGCGCAGTGGAGTCATAATCAACTGGCAGTGAAACCAGCTTTGGTTTTAGGGCCAGATGCCCTACAGCCAGCCCTACATCTTTACGCCACAAATCAACTACGGGAATACCGCCACCGTAATCTGAAGCATTCATGCCCTGATAATTCTCCCGGGAATAGCCCTGCTTTACTGGCAATACCCAATCGGGACGCTCTTCGTAAGATGCTGCCTGAAAAGACCAGTAGGGTATTGGGGCTTCATTTTCTGGGATGATTTGGTAATGATGATTTTGCCATTTGTAAATGAAAACCGGTTGTTGGCTTAAATTCCGGTAAGTCACCTGAAAAATAGCAGATTGGAGAAATGCATCGTAAATTTTTACCTGTAATTGCTTTTCAATGCGTAAAGAATCACTGCTAAAAATCCCTTTAAGACTTAACGACAGCCCTTTACCGAGGGAATCCTGAAAAGCCGTTTGCCTGTAATTCTGAAGGGTAAAATCGCTGATGCTCTGATTTTTTAAAACCAGTATTTCGGAAGGCTGGTAATTGCTCATTAATGGTTGCTCTCCGATGCCCTGCAAAATAATCTTCGAATGGAGCTTGTGATTAAATTCAATTTGAAAATGTTTTCCAGAAATGGAGGGCTGCCTGGCGCAGGAAGCACAAATTAACAGAGCGGTAAAGCTTAAAAATAAAATTTTTTTCATTGTAATTCCTTTAGATTTTGGCCACTGATTTACACTGATTTGTTAATTATTCTTAGCCACTGATTTACACAGATGGACACTGATTATTCAATAAAAGTAACTCGTGACTCGTAACGCGTAACAAGTAACTAGTAATCAGTGACATTAGCAAATTATTAACATTAGCCACTGATTTACACAGATGGACACTTATTTTTTAATAAAAGTAACTCGTGACACGTGACTCGTAACGCGTAACAAGTAACAAGTAACGAGTAACAAGTAACGAGTAACCAGTGACGGTAGTATATTATCAATATTCAACCATTTATCTATTCAACTATCAATCCTTTTTTCTTAAAGAACAATTAAAATTTTACCTTTTGTCTCGCCTATTGGTGATGAGATATAATAAAAATAGACACCTGGCGCTACCAGCTGATTGAAGCGGTTCTTCAAATCCCAGATGCAAATGCTGGGCGTTAAACTGCTTGTCTGGTTGTGTTCCAGTTTACGAATCAGCTCACCTGCTGAATTAAAAATTTGAATGGTTGCTGTGGAAGGCAATCCTGTAAATTGAATCTGATGGTCTTTTAAACCATGCTCCCAGAGTTCAGCCACAATGTAAGGATTGGGCACGACGCGAACATTGTTTAAAGAACTTTTGGCCATGGGAGCCTGAGGAATGACTTCTACCGTATTGTTCATTTCTGCGGGATTGTTACTGGCTCCGTTCTCCAGCGGGCCGATGATCCCGTTTCCACTATCATAAGCTGCAATGTAGTAACGGTATTTCAAACCATTAATAACGTTATTGTCCACAAAGACATTGACTGTATCGCCGGTGTCAAAATACTGGAACGAGTCGACCTCAACAATGGTTTTGCGCAATTGTTCCCAGTTGTCGCTGCCCAGGTTAAACCAGGCGTATTCCGGGAGTGTTTTGTAATTCTCTTTGATGTTGTTAGCCAGATCGAATTGTGCCAGTGGAATGTAATGAATGCCACCTTCAAAATCTTTAAAGGTAGTAGAACCCCAGGTCTGTCCACCATCTGCAGAACGGTAAATTTTGTAACCTTCGAACTGCGGGTCTTTTTCGCTATTGGAACTCCAGATGAGAGTTACTTTACGATTGCCTGGAATAGCTTCTACTATCGGCGCTGGTGGGGCATCAACCACTTCCCAGTTGCTCTGGTAAAGATTAATAGCCCGTTGGGCATTAACTTTAATGTCTTTTTCACTGGTGCCGAACACAGTGGCAAAAATAAGCGTGTCACTTTCGCCTGGAGCCAGAGTAAACGGATGGCTGCCCAGAGTTTGCAGGCCATCGGCGCCTTCGCCCACATAGTAGCCTGGCCCACCTTCCTCGGCGTCGGGAATACCGTTCTCATCAAAATCATCATCAATGCCATCATGATTACTATCGTGCGGATCGTTTAAATTTTCAACATTGTATTTAAAATACCAGTCGGGTCGGGCGCCATTCCCTCGTTCGGTGGTGGCTTCCATCCAGAAATGAAAAGCATCGTAAGTGGCAACTTTAGTCGATGGTCCAGGCATTTCCAGAGCTACAACACCAGCCCAGGCAATATCTTTAGGCGGAATGGTTCCGCCTTTAGGGCTTTCTTCGTAACCATCGTCATCAGTGCCGTAAGCCAACTGCAATTTGGGATCATAGTAATGTCGGTCGGCATCGTAGCCAATACCCGGGTAAAACTCAGGAATAAAGCTAAAATCAGCGTGAATGGCCATACGCATATCGTGAATGGGCGCTGAACCAATGTTTCGGATGACAAAAACCCATACAATAAAATCTTCGTACAGGGTTCCTTTCCAGGCCATACCGCGAATAATCATTTGCGTTTTTAAAAAGTTAGGGTACGCTTTACCCATGGCAGTAAATTGATCGGTGCCGCCCCAGGCTTCCACCACAGAAAACATTTCCTGATCTGCCAGTTGTTCACCATTTGGGCCAAAGCCTGGCCAGCCGGTTACCGGATCAAATTTAATTGGATCCCCTAACACCGGATAAGTTTGCGGCCAGGGATCGGGCCACGTTTCTGGATCATCACTCATTAGGGCTCGTTCACCATGAACAAATTCCGGGTAAGGGTAGAAGTGCTCTTCGTCCCAAAAAGCCGCCGGCCCCTCGTCCAGAGTTGCATCACAAAAAGCGTAGTAATCTGCCTTGGGATCAGGCCAGCCGCCAACCACACCTGGATCCTGATCAATGGGCGCTCCGACCACTACTCCCACGCCCGTACCCCAGCTATATCCGCTCCCGGCCGGATATTCAAAAGCCGGGGGACGTGCCAGGGCCATGTTTTGCTGATTCCCATCGCAAAGAAGACCGGTATTGGCAAATTGGGTACGTACTTTGTTAATATCAAAAATATTCCAGCGTTTGTACAACGAAATCATATTTTGTTGTTGACCCAGTAATTGAAAAGCTAAAATTCCAATGATCAAATATACTTTTTTGAAATTCATTTCATCCCTCATAAATACTTGGGTTAAAGATTCAGGATTAAGGTAAATTGGTTCAAGCCTTTAAAAACTCCATAATCCAGGTACACGTAATCCAGTTTTAGCTTGTAACCAAGCAATGAACTAAAATCGAAACCAAAACCAGCCGTGTAACTCACCTGATCATAGTTAAATTTGTAACCAGCCCGTAAATACAACATGTGTTTAATGCCAACTTCAGCACCCAGATTGTGACGCACTTTGTAATCGCGGCTGTCCAGAATGTCGTAAGCCGCTAACAGGCTCCAGGTTTCATTTTTAATAAAATAGTTGGAAATCCCAAAGCGAAAGAGCAAGGGAATTTCCCATTCCAGGGTACGCAACGAAGCCGGAATTTGCTTATTACTTGGGCTGCCTGGAACCACGTAAATAACGTCCAGATCACGGCCGCCAAATTTCATTTTGGTTCCAAAGTTGGCCAGAGTAGCCGCCAATTTTAAATTGTTATTAAAAAAGGAAGTGGTGAAAACAGCGCCAATGTCAAATCCAAAAGCGCCAGCCTGAGCATTGGCCAGTTTTTCCTGAATGTATTTAACCTTGACTCCAAGAGAAAAGCGATTGGTGAGGGAACGGGCAAATCCAAAGCCAACCGCCAGATCGTTTGCTGAAAAATAGCGTCCGGTGCCATCCTGGTCATAAACCGTGGTTTCTTCTACTTTGCCATAATCTAAAAACTGGAAATCAAAACCAAAACTACCAATACTTTTAAAATTTAGCACCGCAGCAATGTAGGACAAACGGGTGTCTACCAGCCAATCCATTGAGGTAGCAACAAAGGAAAATTTAGATGGAATGCGACTGATAGTGGCTACATTCCAGAACAAACCGGTGGGATCATCAACCTGAGAAATGGCTGCATCGCCCATGGCAGTTTGCCTGGCACCAACACCAATTTTAAGGAAATTGGCTACACTGGTGCCTGAATAATCCACCTGCTGGGCCATGCTCATGGTGGCTAAACCCAATACGACAAAGAGCGCAATAACTAAAAATCTATTCATTTTAAATCTCCCTACTACAGGATTACAATAAATTTTCCGCTTTTTTCTCCCAGTGCTGATTCGATGTGGTAAAAATAAACACCAGGAGCCACTAACTGATCATACCGATTTTTCAAATCCCATTCTTCAATACTACTGGCGCCTTCATGGCGTAATGTGCGGATCAATTCTCCACTAGTATTAAAGATTTTAATCGTAGCACGCCCGGGTAAACCGGTAAACTGAATTTTGTGCTCCTTCCAACCTGTCTCCCAGATTTCTGAAAAACGGTAAGGATTGGGAACCACACGCACCTGGTCTAACGAATTCTGGGCCAGTGGTAATTGTGGACGAACCAGTACCGTATTGTTCAACTCATGAGGATTCGAGGCGGCGCCATTTTCCAGAGGGCCAATAATGCCGTTCCCAGAATCATAAGCAGCTACGTAGTACCAGTAATCAATGCCATTCAAAACCGACTGATCGACAAAAACGTTTACACTATCGCCATCATTAAAATGCTGCAGGGGTTGGGGTAATTTAAAACCGATTAAACTATCGCCACTGACCACAAATCGGTTAGGTACCCAGGTATCGCTTCCCAGATAATACCAGGCGTATTCCGGTAAGGTTTTGTAATAACTTTTAATTCCATCGATCCGATCAAATTGGGCCAGAGGCACGTAATGGACAATACCATCAAAATCAGTAAAACTTTCGCTACCCCAGGTCTGGCCGTTGTCTTGCGAACGGTAAATTTTGTAACCTTCAAATTGAGGATCTTGCTCGCTTTTGGTGTCCCAGATTAAAATTACTTTACGATTGTCAACCATGGCTTCCACCGTTGGAGCAGGCGGTGCGTCAACCACTTGCCAGTTGCTCTGGTACAGATTAATGGCTCGAAAGGCACTGGTTTTAATTTCTTTTTCGGTTCGTCCAAAAACCGTGGCAAAAATGAGTGTGTCCATCTCACCTGGTTGCAGGGTAAAAGGATGCGATCCTAAAACCTGCAATCCATCAGCGCCGGTGCCAATGTAATAATTAGGTCCACCATTTAAAACATCAGGCACGCCATCGCCGTCAAAATCATCGTCAATACCGTCATGATCGCTGTCCTGAGGATCATTAAGATTCAGTAAATTCCATTTAAAGTACATTTCCGGGTCGCCGCCACTACCGATATTCGTGGTCTGGCCCTCCCAGAAATGGGTAGCGTCGTACGTGGCTACTGTACCGTCACCACCAGGCATTTTTAGAGCTACAACACCAGCCCAGCCAATCTGGTCAGCAGAGAGCACCCCACCACCGCGTGGATCTTCCTCGTATCCATCATCATCCCAGCCATAAGCTAATTGCAAGGTAGGGTCGTAATAATGCCGGTCATCGTCGTAACTGATGCCTGGTAAAAAGGCCGGTAAAAATCCAAAATCAATGTGAATCCCGACAGCCATGTCCACAATGGGGGCCGGATTTGGGTTGCGCACAATGAACACCCAGACAATAAAGTTCTCATAAAGGGTGCCTTTCCAGGCCATGCCCCGCATGATTAATTGCGTTCGTAACCAGCGTGTTTTGGCATTACCAACGCCTATTTGATCGGTACCACCCCAGCCGTACATGACGCTAAATGTCTCCTGATCCGCCAATTGTTCGCCATTAGGCCCAAATCCAGGCCAGCCCGTTTGGGGATCACGTAACACCGGAACAACCGGTAACTGATCATTAACGATTTTTTCATCATCCAGTCCTGTTTTGTAAACGTAATTGGGCAAAGTCTCGGGCCACGGATCTGGCCAGGAAGAAGGATCGTTGCTGATCGAGGCGGCTGTTGGATTGGTAAATTCCGGGTAGGGGGCAAAATGCTCTTCATTCCAGAAGTCAGCCGGGCCTTCGTCCATGGTTCCGTCTAAATAGGCCAGACCATCAGGATTAGTGCCGCCCACGACGGCGGGGTCTTGCGGATATGGCGCTCCAACAACAACGGCCACACAGGTGCCATAATTTAAACCGCTGCCCTGTGGAAATTCAAAAGAAGGAATGCGTGCCAGAGCGTAGTTCTGATTATTCCCGTCGCACAACATGCCCGCATTGTTAAAGGTGGTGGCCACCTTATTGATATTCATGACATTCCAGCGTTTAAAATCCATGGGATTTTTTTGAGCCATCAAAGGACTCATTAAAGCCCACAAAGCGATGCTGCTTAAAATGATTTTTTTCATCATGGCTAATTCCAGATTTTAAAACCAAATTGAATGACTCGACCCGGCCCGTACATGCTGGGATTGTTGGTGTAATCGTGCGATGTTGCTGGATTGGCATCATCACCAGGAATGCCGGAATCGGGGTAAACCCACCAGACATTTTTGCGGTTTGGCACGTTTAAAATTTGAATGAAAAATTGTTCTTTCATGCCCATAAATTTGAAATTTTTAAAAATATTTAAATCCAGTGCATGAATCCAGGGAGCGCGTTCACCATTTGGATCAAACTGCGATCGAGTGTAAGGCAAGCCACTGGAAGCACTACCATAAAGCGAAAAACCAAAGCCGTTGTCGGCTTCAAAGTAGATATTACCACTCAACACATGTGGCTGATCCCAATTGGCCGGAAAGGTGCGCGCTTCGTCAATAGGCACAGTGAACAACACGGAAGTGCTGACAAAAGTTCTGGAGTAAGTGTAATTAATGGTAGTGCTAAAATGATCACTAAAATATTTCTTAAAAGAGACTTCAATGCCTTTTACAGTAGCGTAATCCATGTTCTGTAAAAGCTGAAAACGCTTGCCTTCTGGAGTTTGTGAAATCATGGTGCCGATTAAATTGCTGGTTTTGCGGTAAAAACCGGTAATATCCAGAGCCATCACATCTGAAATTTTATTCTGGATGCCTACCTCATAATTAACGGTTTTTTCGGGCTTAATGTCCATGCCGGCAATACCGGTTTGCTGTTCGGCTAATTCAGGATTGGGCCGGTACTCACCTGTGATCGGATCGAGAAAATTTCCTTCAAAAATTTTAAAATAGGTTGGGAACTGGTAATAATGTCCGTAACCAAAACGTACAGCCGCTTTTTCAGCAATCGGGAAACTAATGCCCAGCCGTGGCGTCACATAAAATACGGGTTTTTCTTCTTTAACCGGTGCCTCTAAGTCCCAGAGTTTGGCCAGGTCTTCTAAAATTTTACGCGTAGTTTTGTGGTAATCAAAGCGCAAACCCAAATTGACGATTAAACCCATATCTGTAAATTCCATTTTTTCATTCAGGTAACCGCCGATGTGCAGAGGACGATATTTGTACCCTTCTAAAATGGCAAAACCATCCGGATTGCGACGAGTTAATTGGGTTTCCATTTTTTCAGCATTAAAGCCAAGTGCAATATTGTGGATGCGTGTTAACTGGTTAACATAGTCGATACCCAGTTGCTGACGTTTGAAATAGGTATTAAAATAGACCCAGTCTTCACCAGTAATGGAAAATTCAGCCGTACCGGTTTGAGGCAGGACTTCGTATTTTGCAGGATCATCCCAGACGTAAGACTTAAAGGTACGTTCATAATGGGCAGCGTACAATTTAACAAAACTTTTGGGATTAATGGTGTAGTCCAGTTTAGTGTAGAGTAAGTCGTCATCTAACCAGACGCGGGGTGTACCATAAGGATTGTATTTGAAGTAGTGATTGTAAACACCTTTTTGATTTTTTGCGTAGTAGCCACCGATTGAAAATTTAACAGAAGCGACAGGCTTCCAGACCAGTTTGCCAAATGAGAACTGAGTGTCTAAGTATTGCATGGGCACTTTTTTAGGTGTCCCGCTTTTATCACGACCTTCGCTGTTAACATATTCAGGATAAATGTAGCCGTAGATGTAGCCATCCGTACTGTAAATCCGGTTAGCAAAGGTCACCCCCACATTTTTTAAAAAGGGCAGCGCAGAATTAAACATGACTTCCCAACTGTAGGTGTTATGTGATTGCGATTCGATGCCATGCTTGTCAGAAAAGGCCTTGAAAGCGACTTTAGGATGGGGATCGATCCGATCGTAACTGGTAATATTAACCACACCAGACATGGCTTCACCATAGCGGGGATCAAAAGTTCCTGAGTAGGTTTCCAGAGAGCTAATCATTAATTCCCCCAATTGATCAATACTAAAGCCGCCCCATAGCCCGTCAGTCACATTAATGCCATCTAACAAATAAAGAGTCTCATTTTCACGACCGCCTCTAAAGTGCAGCCCATCGGAAGGTACGGTGGCAAACTGGCCAAACATGGGCATGCTGGAAACGGGCATGGTGCGTAATTGTGGAACCACACCGGCCTGTTGTACCAGTAAATCTTTCATTGTGGAAAGGGGAATCTGGCTAATCTCTTCGGCACTGACAGCCTGAATTTTGTAAGTCAGGTCTTTTTGTACAGGCGGTGTTTTGTATGCTACCACCGTAATCTTTTCGCCCTGTAAAATCTGTTGCTTTAATTTGAAACTAAGTTGTGTGGTCAGGTTAGAGACGACTCGGACACCTTGTTGTACTTGCTCTGTGTAGCCAATCATGGTGGCATGAACATCATAAACCCCGGGTGGTACATTCAAAATGACGTAATAGCCGTCCTGGTCCGATGAGGCCCCCAGGCTCAAGCCTTCAATGAAAATGTTACAGCCCGGCAGAGCTTCACCGGTTTTAGCATCGGTTACCTGACCGACGATTTTGCCGGTGTTCTGGGCCAAAGCCGAAGAAATTAACCCAACAAGGATCAAAACCATGACAATTATGTTTAACGTTTTCATAGCGTTTCTCTATCTGTTAATTTTGATAGTTGTTTTTACTAATGGCAATGTATTTTAAACTGCCAGGTACCTTGACCCGGCTGAGTACTTTCAGCGTCCTGGTTTCGAGAATGTGTACAGTTGAATCCTGAGGCGTAATAGTGTACAGCAATTCATCACCATTGGTTAAGTCCATCTCCTCCATGTCTTTTTCCCAGATCATCTGATCTACAACGGACTGGCTGGCCAGATCGATCTTTAATATGCCGCCGACAAATTCTTTGTCCACCTTGCGGAAGAAATTCAGAAAATAGGCATCCTGCGACATGGCCCCATCGATATTGTAGCCATAACCGGTTTCAATGGTTTTAACATCTTCGGTTTTTGTATTCAGCACAATCACTTTGTCCGAACGATCTTCGGCAATGTAAACAAAAGCCCCGTCTGGTGTAATTTCCATGTCGGCCGCTTTTTTCTTGTTGACCAGTATGTTCTCCAGATCCTTTTCAACCGAGAAATCACTGGCATTAACCACACGAATCTTGTAATTGTTGGAAGAGAAAAAATACAAGCGTTTGGTCAGGCTACTGTAAACCACACCTTTAGGTTTGTAATTGTCAGAAAAAGCGATGGTTTGTAAAACGGTTAAAGAGGACAGATCGATTACACTAAAACTTTTAGCAGAATTGTTAGCCACAATAGCCATGTTGTTGTCCATAAAAGTGATGGCTTTAGGTCCAAGGCCAACTTCCAGCACCTTTACAGTGCTCAGAGTTTGTGGATCAATAACAGTAACTGTGCCTTTACTGATTTTGATGTTTAAAACCAGTAAATATTGGCCATCAGGTGTAAATTTTAAGTTTGATGTCTGATAATCCTCTTCGTCGGCTTGCATGTAAAGGCTGTCCAAATACTGATTGATTTTACCCACTCGGTGAATGATTTGTTTTTGAGATTTGTCGCGGATGAAGATGTAAGGAAAACCATTGGTTGCATATTGTCCGGTAGTAAAAAACCAGGTTGTAATCGGTTGATCTTCTTTGTAGGGGGCAATCATGGAATTACCATGTACATCGCGCACGCCACCGGAAATGGAAATGGTGTAGACTTCTGCTGGATTGTAATTTTGTGTAGGTACAAAATGGACTGCACTGTCGATTCCACTGACGTATTCAAACGTACCAGTAATAGCTCCACTGATGCTCTGTACTTTAAAGTTATCGGGAAAGGTGCTTAAATCCATTTTTTCACTGAAAACCATTAAAATAGGATCATTCAAAGGAATATTAAGCGCAGCACTGTCATTTTGTCCAAAATAGCGGAATTCGGGGCGCTGATTTTCTACCGGGTCTGGTGGCATGCGGTCCGGCAGACAGCCTGTTAAGCCGACGAACAGTAAAATTGTTACAATTAAAAAATTTTTCCCTGCCATTTTTAGTCCATCCACTTTTAGGTTTTAAATCGGGGTCCTGGTTTATTATGAAAACCCCAATCCGCTGTCCCTCCCCTGATTAATTTGGAGAGGGACAGGGAAGGGGATGACCCCGATCTGGTTTTAATAGGTTAACGAACCAGTACCATCTTTTTGGTTACTGAATAGTTGTCTGAACTTAATGTGTAAAAATAAATACCGGAAGCAACCGGATGACCGTTAGCATCCTGTCCATGCCAGGTTACATGTTTGTGTCCAGGATTTAAAATTTGATTGTCGAGTAAGGAAACCACCTTTTGGCCGGTAATGTTGTAAATCGTTACAGAAACAGGTTGTTTTTTTGTAACCGTAAACTGAATGGTGGTTTGAGGATTGAAAGGATTAGGATAGTTGCTGACCAGTCCAAAACCTTCCACTGGAGCCGCGTTCTTTTGCTGTTCAATGGCTGTTTCCATGGCACGATCAGCAATTTTGTGCACAGACCCACCCGTGATGAAGTTGTAATTGTAAGCATAGTACGGTTCCGGATAATCACCAGACCAACCTTCAACAACGGTGTTGGGCCAGTATTCTTCATTATCCCAGTTTTCGTCACCAACCACATAGATCCAGGGACGTACATCGGTATCGACATTAATGGCGGCACGCGGAATAGCCACTTCAACCGAATTGTCGTCATCATTTTTAGCAAACATGGCGTAGGCGCCGGGTACTGGAGCAAATTCTTCAAAAGCACCCATCCAGTCAGCCACGTATTGATAAATAGGTGTTAGATTACTGGTACTGTCCGGATGAAGAGCAGCGCTTAAATCGACCATGTAATCCACAGCTAAAGGCCAGAAACCGCCGTAACCCAGCCCGGTGGTGTCGCCCCAGTTCACATCAAGCATAATCTGAAAGGCAGGCATGTTGGTGTAATTGTTGTACATGCCAGCAAAGGTAGCAGAGGGATCAATGTCAATGCGCATGTAGAGGTATGTGGAGTCGCTGGTCACGTAAACGTCTTTCAAATCAAATTCTGGCCCCGTAGGCATATCGCCTAATTCCTCGGCTATTTCATCCACATCGGCAGGAGGAATGGAAGCCCAGTCTAACATATCACCATCGATTTCAATGTCAGACATGATATTATCGCCATGATGTGCGTAAACCGATCCACCGTACCAGAAATCGTATTTAAGCATGTACCAGCCACCAGCGTCTGGCAACTGATCAGCGCCAGCATCCCACTGATAATCAGCTACCGAGTAAATCCAGGGTCTGAATTCGGAACCAAAATTTACCATATCGCGAGGAATGGCAAATTCCAGGGAGTTTGCATCGTCGTTAATGGCCATGGGTACGGTACCTAAAAAGACAAATTCACCTTCGGCCCAGGTGGGCATTCTACCGCCGTTGTAATAATACAATTCGCCATACTTTTCGGTGGAATCTGGATTTAGAGTTGGCGCCAAATTGATATAGTAGTTCATGGCAATATTCCACCAGCCCCAATCAAATCCGGTGGTGTCACCTATTTCCGTGTCCATGTAAAATTCAAACACCGGTGGATTGTCGTAGTTGTAGAAGTTGTCAAAACTGGCCCCATCAGCCAGATCAATGCGTACATACACATTGCTGGTGTCATGTGTAATGTACAAATGCTTTAGATCAAAATCTGGGTACGAGGGCATGTCGCCTGTTGTTTCGATCAGCGGATCCTGATCCAGCGGCTCGATGCCAGCCCAGTCTAACATGTCGCCATCGATTTCAATCTGGGCAAAGGCGAAACCGAGCAGCATCGCCAAAATGGTGAGTGTGGTAAAGACAAAACGCATGTTTGTCCTCCTTTCATTTGGTTGGTTGAACATAATGTCATTTTAATAAAATGAGTTTAGAAATTACCTCATTTTTTTCTGTAATTAATTTTAAAACGTAAAAGCCGCTGCCCACTGGTTTACCGTCCTGTGTGGTGCCATCCCACTGAAACTTGCGACTTACCGCCCCTCCAAAATCCATTGTTTTAATCACTTCTCCTAAAACATTGTAAAAGGTTGCCTTGTACAATGGATCGCTCAATGAAAAATATTCAATAGTTACCTGATTGTTGAATGGATTGGGATAGGTCTTAATGGAATACGTTTCAGGTACATGATTGATTTTTTGTTCGTCTGGTAGCGAAGTAATCTGAAAAATGTAATAATAACTGTGATCGGTGTAAGCGTCAGGAGCGTAATCATCATCAAAGCTTTCGTTGTTGTCATTAATGTTAAAAACCAGACCAACCACGTCTTTTAAACCTTTTTGAGCCAGTAAAAAACGATCGACAGCTAATTCAATCCGAGAGGGATCATCTTTACCTTTTTGCAAGCCAATTTCCCCGCGGTAAGTCCAGCTCCATTCACCGTGTGTGCCAGAATATTCCCACAACGAAGAATTTTCAACCATGTAATCAATACCGGCAAAACTACCAGCACTGTGAAAACCAGTGGATGTGTCCAGATCGCAATCAAAAAAAACGTGATAAAAATAGCCGTTCTTCATCTGCCCCTGCAAGCGGTAACTGAGGTAAATGAAATTTTCATCGTCAGTGGCCCACATGTCCACCAGATCTACGTCGGGGTTTAAGGCATCTCCAGCTTGCTCTTCGTCGGGTGAAACATCCAGTTGGGGAATGTTCTGCCAGTCATTAAAATAACCATCGAGCAGAATGGAAGAGCTCCCCGCGCCAGAAGCAGTAAAAGGTTCAAAAATAAGATCACCTGTGTAATCTTCTACATTTACGCTGGTGTTAACGGTAATCTGGTGGAGTAAGGAATTGTAACCGGTAGAATCTTCCCAGACATTCTGGTTAGCCAGGCGAATGGCGTATTCGGGGCGGTCGTGTAAGGCAGGTGCTGGATCAGCCAGATGTAAAAAGATTTCGTACTGACCTGAAGGCATGTCTAAAGGCAACCCGGCCCGCACGGTAAAATGGACGGTATCGCCAGAAAACCAGTACCTGGGATCCTGATCTGTTAGAACTCGGTACTTTTTGTTGGCGCTGATTTCTCTTAAAATAACTTCCAGTTCACGTGGATTGTAAGGACTGGCAAAGCCATCATTAACAATGGAACAACTTAATTCTACAGGGCCACCGGGCTTACTACTGTCGCTAATGGTAGCCTGAAGCAAACGGAATCGGTAACCTAACCGTCGCTTGATTTCGGGCATGCAACCATTATTTTCCCAGCCTTGCAGCACATCGGGATGGTAATCCTTATTTAAAATTGACCAGTGCATGTAGGCCAGGTCTTTTAAAGCATTACTGCAACCAGAATAGGCGCTGGGGTTACACGTTTCACCGCCCTGTGGTACAAATTGATTGTCCTGGTGTAAATAGTCTTTGTCGCCCTGGATATCGTCTGACAGATAGGTGCCATAATCCGTAGCGCTGGCTAAAAAGCAATCGTTGTGGGCGCCGGTACGGGCTTTTTTAGTGCCGCTAAAGGCTTCTTCTTCAGTCAGGGGATTGGGATCATTAAAAATCTTTCGCTTGTAGTCAGGCGTTCGCACCACCACGCAGCGCTGAACTGGAAGCGCATCTAATAATGCAAACAATACGGCACGACGCGCCTCTGTATTGTTCAAATTATTGGTAGAGTAATACCATTCGCCCCAGGCGCCAATGAATCCGGCCTCCATGTAGGCCAGCACGTCAAAATGTTTTTGCAACAAAGGTTTTAACTGATTAATGTGATTAAGAATGACATATAGTGGGGCATCCTGCCCATTAATATCATTGGTGTAGGAAAAGCGAACCACCAGTTTTAATCCACCTTTACGAGCTGTGTTAAAATCTTGCTCAACCAGATTTAAAAAGTCTTCGTCTAATGGTTTATCCCGAAATTGAGGAATGGTGTAAATCCGTTGAATGACAGAGATGTGTTGCGCCTTCAAACTACTGGTTAAAGAAAGCGTTACCGGATCGCTGATTTGTGTGCAAAAGCCACGTTCTGGATTAAAAATAATGGCATCGGTGCTGTCGTACACAATGTTTTTTGCATTTGCGCTGTTAAAAAGCAAGCCATTCAATAAAAGCAAGACTAAAAACAACATGTTTCTATTCGTTGTTAATCTAACCATAAAAATGCTCCATTTGATATTTGAGGGATTTCCCAGCGCATGTAAGCACCGTTTTGTTTGCCTGTTAGAACTTCTACATCACCCAGGTAATTCAAAAAGTTAATTTTATTGGATTTGGTAACGTTTAAAGTGATTTCCAACTTCAGATTTCTTACTGGAAATGAAACCAGGTTTTGTCCACCTTTAATACCGGTAAAATTAAGTAAGGCGATGTGTAGCTTTCCTTGCTGGTAATAGGCGCGCATGGCCAGCGAAACAGGAGCGCTTAATTTAACCGTTGGCTGCCATTTTTTGTATTGATCAAGTTTGTCCATAAATTTGAGAGCAAAAGATTGCAAATCACTTGAGGTCTCTTTTTTTTGCACGATTTTATTGAAATTTTTAAATGCCATTTGGAAATAATGCTTTCCTTTGCAAGGCGATTCAATTTTGAACATTGCTTTGTTCAGCGCTTTAAGCGCTGTGCGCCAGTTGGTCGGGGCCTGGTCTGGCGTAGAATCCTGAGTGAAAAGCAAAAACACATTCTTTTGTTGCAAATGTTGCAAAGCGCTAATTTCCGGGCTTGTTAGCATTTTAATGTTTGGTAAAATGAGTAAGGCTCCGTTGAACTGGTCTAAATCTCCTGGTGTGACGATTTGGAATTCCTGATGAGTGTGTAAGGCCATTAAAACCATGCCCATGAACGAAGGAATAAACTCATCAGCAAAATAATTGCGTGTTTTGGGAGAAAAATAGATTCCCAGCATTGCCTTTTGCTGCGAGGGACCGTAAAAATGATCCTGATGTGTGGCAATCCATTTAAAGATTTTACTACGTTCGGTTTTGTTATTTGAACCGGACATGATATGTGTGGCCGCATCCCAGGAATTTGTTCCGGCAAACAGTTGTGTTAAAAAGAGCAGGCGCATGGCCAGAGCTGGTTCTACCCGAGTGTTGCCGTCCCAACTGTAACTGAGCATCCAGGTTGGTTTACCATGGGCCAGTGCTCAAAAGGTTAGCATGCCAATCAGGTAACGGTACCAGTCAAACGGTTGGCGGTCAGAGGCCATGTAGGCTCCCTCGCTGTACTCATGCGTAATTACATCAACCACTTCGTACAGCATGCTTACATCGGCTCCCAGGCACACGGCTTCAAAGTCAATGCCTGGATAAATCTCAGCAATAGTCAAACAATTCGGATTTACTTTTTTAACATTGTAGTCAATTTCTGCCAAAAAATCCCGAATGGCCTGTAAACGAAAGTCAACCCATTGGCGAAAATGAGCATCACTGAAATCACCTAATTTAAAGTCGCTTCTGGCATCGAGACCGGTAGCCTGTTTAAAGGCCTGTACCGTGAAATCATCAAAGCTGGCCCAGGTATTTTCCCAGCCTTCAAAGTGTGTCATCCAATAAGGAATGTCCACGTAAATTCCGTCAATACCTGTGGCGGCAATCTGCCGGACACGTTCCATGTAAAGCTTTCGCCAGGGTTGAGCAAAAGGGCTAATCCAGACATCTTCGTCGCCTTCATGAATCCAGAAGGCATCCTTGCTGTTAAAAATAGCCGGTCGACAGTTAAGATCGCGTTGCACCCAGTCCGGATGGTCTTTAAAAAAGGTGTGTTGTCGTAGATCTGCCTGCGGTGTAATGCATTCCAGACCGGCAATGTAAACAAAGGCGTAATTTCCAATGGCATGAACTTTTTGAACCAGTTCACGCAAAACCTGCAATTTATTTTCAGGATGCAAAAAACTGTCGTAACGACCGGTAATGTCATTGTCCACTTCAATACCAAACAGATGCGTTTGTTGGGCATCGGCAATAATAGCATCAATGTTTTGTGCATTAAGTGGATGGCCTGAAGTACGAACAAAATAGTACCAGGGTAGGTCGCCAGCAGGTAACCAGCCAATTAAAACAAGCAAAATACAGAACAATTTGTTGGTAAAGTGGAGATCGAATTTAATCATCTAATTCCTGATTTTTTTTTTTTGCTTAAATAAAGTTTTAATTTTTTATCGCGCTCTTTTAACAAGCGAAGCGCATTATTTCTGTAAACTTTCTTTAAAACGGCCTGGGGTAAGCCAAAACCATAATAGGCCCAGTGGTAATTGAACAGCGCCTTTTCGTAGAAATGTTCATCCGTGGTCTGTAAAATGCGGAAAGTCACCCGGTACATGTGCGGATCAAAATAATTGTCTGTTCCATAGAGTAAACGATCCTGGTACTTCTGGTAAAAAGCATTCATAAAGCGTGGGATGGTTGCAGTTTCGGCGTAACGTGCCGAATTGTCCGCCCAGAGATTGGCGTATTTGTCAAGTAACTGTCCAAGGCGATTTAAATCGTAAGAGAGGTTGGCAAAATGACAGGCAATGAAAGTGGTGTTCGGATGCTTCTTAACCGCCCTTTCCAGAGTATTGATCAGATCGTCATGGAGCAAGATACCTGGTTGGCGTTTAATGCGCCAGGTGTAAGCGTTCATTAAACCATCATTTGTGGAATCCATGGGCTGGTACATCCAGATGGGATCGGCCACATGAATGTTAACAGGCAACCCTATTTCGGCACATTTTTCCAGTAAAGGATCCATCCGTGGATCATCTAAGTGCATTCCCTTGGCTTTTGTACCGGGTTTTTTTGCAAACAGATTCGAGTAGGCCATGCCCAGTCCTTTATCGCCGAGCTCGCCAACTCCCTTTGCTCCCATGCGTACGCAACGTTCCAGCTCAGCCACGGCACGTTTACTCCAGCCCGGCTTGTCGTAATTGGTGTAATCAAAACCGCACCACAACTCAAAACGTTCCCCATATTTGCCATAAATGGCAGCAATGGAATCAAAGGCCTGTCCGTAAGAACAGGTTAAGATGATCACTTTTTCGATGCCCACTTCATCTAAAATTTTAATCCAGTGTTGAATTTCTTTTTCGGATGGAGCGTAAGGATGCGAATGAATGTCAATAACCGGTACGCTGGCTCGTTTGATGTCGGTTTTCGGGATGCGGTAAATGGAACGAGGATTGTAATCTTTTAGCAGTAGAGTTTCTGGCGATTTTGCGGTTTCCGCCGTTTTCTCCTGTGGCTGGCAGGCGACTGAAAAAATCAGCAGGAGTCCAAAAAGAATTTTGGTAAAATGTTTCATGGTGTTCCTTTAACCGTTTTTAATACCTTACTTCCGGTCCTTTTTCAGGATCGGAAATCTAAATTTGTAATTCTTCAAATTTATGGACAATTAAGTCCGTAACGGCCTGTCTGGCCGCTGGGAAAACTTTACGTAAATCAATTTCATTAGAATGGCGTAGTTTTTCTTTCAGTGTTTGCATAAAACGATTTTTAATTTCTGTGGCCAGGTTGATTTTCTGAATGCCGTTTTGAATGGCCTGACGTAGTTGAGCAGCAGGGATTCCAGAACTACCGTGTAAAACCAGAGCTACTGAAGTAGCCTGATGAATGGTCTGCAAGCGTTCAATGTCTAAATTGGGCGGTTCTTTGTAAAAACCATGTGCCGAACCAATGGCCACGGCCAGAAGGTCGATTCCTGTTTGTTCAACAAAAACTCTGGCCTGTTCTGGGTCGGTAAATCCCTTTTTTTGAGTTGATTGTCCTAACTTGGCCACATAACCCAGCTCAGCTTCAACGCAGGCTCCGTATGACCGGGCTTTTTGTACCACCTGTTGACTTAAGGCTACATTTTGGTCAAAAGGTTTTTCACTGGCATCGATCATCACCGAATCAAATCCAGCGTCCAGACAACGCTGAATTAAGTCCAGGGACTGGGCATGGTCCAGATGCAGGAAAGCCTGAACGCCAAAATGTTCTTTCATGGCCCGGGCCATTTGTACAGCCGGTAGCAAGCCCATATATTCAATAGAACTTTGTGTCATTTGTAAAATGATCGCTTTTTTCTTCAAAGCTGCAGCTTGCAAAATGGCCTGCAAGGTTTCCAGGTTGTAAAAGTTACAGGCTAAAAATTTTTGACCGCTTTTCAGTGCCTGACGTAGATTCTGCTTCATTAATGATTCCATAATGATTCCATGTTTTATTTCATTAAAAAGATTTTTTGAATGGCTTGCTGTTCGACATTCTTCAGAACTACAAAATAAACTCCAGAGGCACAGCCCTGGTGTTGTTCGTTCGTGCCATTCCATGTAATTTGAAATTTACCAGACGGCATGGTTTGTTTGAGCAAGGTTCGGATTTTTTTACCAGTAATGTCAAAGACGCTCAAATCGACGAATTGGTTTTTGTTTAGCTGACCCTGAATTTGAACCGTAGAGTTAAAAGGATTGGGAAAAGCGGGTAAAAGCTGGAAGTCGAACAATAAGGCTCCTGATTGTTCGGTTGCGCTGGTTGTTTGAAGCTCGTCAGCCCCAATGTCAACGCGAGTACCGATCAATCGGGTTTCATGATCCATGTCCTGTTCGCCATCTGCAGGAACAAAGTCTGGTTTTCCTGCGTCCAGAGCCGGCGAATTACTGTTGATGTGAAAGTCGGCCTTGCTGGCATCAATAAACATTGGATCACTAAAAAGAGAATGAGCATCCTGTCCACTACCGTTCTGGTAATTATTAAAAACCGTGTACGTGTGATTATTCCAGACCCATTTTGCATTATTTTCTCCGGCTTCACAAAACCAGAGATTGTAATCCAGAATGTTATTCACATTTCCATTTTCTGAATAGAGCAAAATATTCTGGCTGTTGGCATAAAAAATATTGTTGTAAAGTTCATTGTTTTCGGCGTACTGGATCCATACTTCGCCAAGGCCTTCGTGCATGGTGTCGTTATGGTAACAAGTATTCCCCGTAAAGGTACAATTTTTAACGCGTCCGGTATTCACGGCATAACCGCCAAACACCAAACCCGCTTTGTCATTTTTGTAAAGGATGTTGTTACGCATAATAATTCCGCTGGTAACAACCCCTGCGTTTTCGGCGCCAATTTCAATACCAAGATCACATTCCGAAACGATGTTGTTTTCAATGGTGATGTTTTGTCCGCCATCCACGTAAATTCCAGCAGCCCAGCCACCTTCATAAGAAGAGTTTGCCCGGTAAACCTGATTCCAGGCGCAGCGTCCGTTGCGTGCGAACTTTGAACTTAACCAGTCTTCACCACCAATAAAATCGATGCCAATATTGTTTACGTCTTCTACAATATTATTGGTAACTTCAAAATTTTCTACATTCCCATTTAAGGTTAAAGCTTCGCTCCAGGCCGGATCACAATGATGAATATGATTGTTGTCAATAATGAGGTGATTGATGGATTTATTGTCATTGGAGCCATAGATGGTAATGCCCATGGCCCCGCCATCCTGGGCACCGCCGCGAATTTCGTGGATTTCATTGTTACGTAGCTCAATGTAAGAGCCGTAACCATAAACACGAATTCCGGAGCCTTCGGGCGTGTTGACATTCCGAATTTCAAAACCGATGATGCGGATGTAATTAACGTTTTCCAGATAGATCAGATCATCGGTGTAACTGGCTGGATTGTTCGGTACGTTCGTTCCATCAATGATAGGGTGTTCGCCAGGGTAGGCCATAAGTGTAAGGTAGCCATCATTTTCATTACCACCATGATCGAAGTTAATTTTTTCGTAATAGGGTGTGGATTTTTCACGTACCAGAATGGAATCGCCAGCAACAGCATGGTTAATGGCAGCTTGAATGGTGGCGTAATCTCCACCACTTTCGGCAACAATGATTCTGCGACCAAATACATGGCCACTCATTTGAACAAAAACGATTATTAAAAGCAAGATGAAAGTAGATTTAGTCTTCATACCCAAATCGTTCCCGCGCTATTTTCATGATTTGTTCATAGTTTTGAAAAGCG
>JAGHBR010000403.1 GCA_021160885.1 Caldisericaceae bacterium | reverse complement strand
TTGTGGGAGCGTGACACATGAAAACAATTTTTAAAATTATTTTAATATTGATGCTCGTTCAATTCTGGCAATGTTCCTATGCTCAAAAATCGATTAAAGTACAAAAAGGAAAAGAAAAACCGGAATGGGTAAATAATCCCTATGCATTTTATTCAGAAAGGCAGTATTTTGTTGGAGTGGGAAACGGCGACACACGAGATGCCGCAGAAAAAAATGCCATCGGTCAAATTGCTAAAATTTTTAAAACCGATATTCAGGTAGATGAAACCCTTATCGAAAGTGTATTTGAATCTTTTAAGAAAAACAAAGGCACCATCCGGAGTGAAAGTACCATTAAAAATCAAACAAGATTACAAAGCAATGTTGAATTAAAAAATGTTAAAATAGAACAAGTCTATTTTTCAGAAAAAGAGGGCCTTTATTATGTTCTGGCTATCCTCGATCGGGCTGAAACGGCCGCCCTTCTGGAACAGGATTTTAATGAAAATGATAAATTGTTGAAAAAATATTTTGACGTGAGTCAAACTGCAACAAACAAATTGCATCGGTTATCTAATATTAATAAAGCACTGGCTCTGGCGCAGGTTAATAAATTAATCAATGAGCAATACAAAGTTTTAACCGGCGGGCAGGCCTTAACCTCGGCGGTTGATGAAAATGAATTACTAAACGCGGCAAAAAAAATCAAAGAGCAGATTATTGTTCAGGTTAAAGGTACAGGAGAAGCTAACGATGAAATTGCTGCTTATTTTAGAGAAATTATCAGCCGGTTTGGATTTAGCATGGGAGATCAGCAGCCAGATCTGGTGGTAAATTTTAATCTTGAAATGAACAAAACCAATTTAAACCGTCCGGGAATTGTGGCTTATAACTGGCATTTAAAGATCGATGTATTTGATCAGAACAACAACATTACTTTAAATACTGTAAATCTTGCCAAACGGTCGGCAGCAATTAGTGAAGATGAAGTGCGGGCCAGAATAATGCGCACCATAAAAAATGAATTAGAGAATGCTTTTTACAAAAAATTGATGGATTATTTTAATTCTTTTTAAAATAAGATAAATCATTTGATTTGATAAAGATCAATGAAAGTTAATCAATTTCGTTAGAATATTAAGAAAAATTAAGACTCATGTTCAATCAAACTCAGAGGAGAACGTTATGAAGCGTTTCATGTTTTTAGTTGTAGCCCTGTTCATTGCTTCGGCGCTAATCATTTCATGCGGTAGCTCCAATCCAAAAGTAGCCGCCTCCAATCCAAATGCTATGGAAGTTATCGAGGATCCTTTCCAGGATTTAACCGATCTCTCCAATAAGATTATCGAATCTGGTGGTGTGGCAGCCGTGGGACAAGGAACATCGATGCGTCAGGACCTGGCTAAAAAGAAAGCAGTGACTGATGCTATGGGTAATTTGGCGCAGGTGTTCAATACTAAAGTGCAGCGTTTGAATAAAAGTTTCCAGGAAGAAATCGGGAGCACCAATGATTCTGAAATTAACGAAGCCTTCTCTACTGTCACAAAAACTTTAACAAGCCAATTGTTAAGAGGCGCGGTAACCAAGAAGGTAAAATTCATGCGCAATAAAGAAACCGGGCAAATTACCGCTGCTGCAGTAGTAGTGATTGATCCCAAGACCTTAAATCAATCCATTTTAGATGAATTGCAAAACAAAAAACCGCAGCTTTATCAACGTTTTAGAGCGACCAAAGCTTATGAAGAGCTGAAAAAAGAGATGGAAGATTACGAAAAACAACAGAATCAGGGATTCTAATCTCTCATTAAATTTTTTTTTCTTAAAAAGAATGTAATTGAAATTTACGAGCTACTTTTCCCAATAGCTTTGAGGGAAAAGTAGTTCGTTTTTCTGTAGAATGTACAACGCGCTTGAGAGTAGGCTTGTTTTGGTACTTAGGATAATGCGTACTTTAATATTTTTGGTTTTTATTTTAGGACCGCTTTATGCCATTGATGAATATCCTATCTGGTTTCTTTATCCTAACCGCTTTCCGGGTATTATCGTGGGCTATTCCTACAATGGGCTTTCTGCTAAAACAGATGCCGAAAACATGTATTGTGCTTACAGATCCTGCGTGGTCAATGGTACACTGGAAATTTTTGAAGACTCAGACCAGGATCAATGGCTTAAAAATTCGGATTATTATTACTATTACTCGCCTGACTCATTGTTAAAAATTCAGGGTAAATTGGTTGGCATTGATTCTTTTATGACTAACGTTCTGACCGGAGATTACATTGGCGCTTACTCATTCAATAAGGAAGATTCATTACCGAACGAGTGGTTGAAGGTCGCAAGTTTGAGTGCGCCAGAATGGGCTTTTAAGACCTTTTGGGAAGAGGAGCAGTTTGTTTACGGGGTGGGGATGTTTTCAGCCAAACGCAATGAAAATGATGCTTGGAAAACAGCCGAAGAACAGGCCATTTTCACCATTTTAACCAATATGGCAGTAAGTTATCACCGCATCAAGATATTGAATCAAGATGAAAGTGGGCGTCAAGCTGCCTATCAGGAAATTTCATTTCTCCATTTGAAATATTACTTAAGAAATATTGAAATTTTAGAACGCTTCCCTGACATTGCTAATAAAACATTTTATGTTCTGGCGCGCATTGCCAAAAAAGATATTATTTCACCCATGTTAAAAAATTAACCAGGATCTTAAGTAAAACTTACCAAGGGGCTAAGGGGATGTTAAAAACAATTTTGTTCATTTTGATCCTGCTGCTTACAGTTCAGGCCTATGATTTTAAAATAACTGTAAAATGGGATGAAATGGCCATGAATGGTGAAGCAGAGGCTATTTTGCAATATTATCACAATGGCAAAGTTGAAGCCATTCGGGGCAACTTAGATAAACCATCCAGTGATGGAAATGTGACGGTAAACCGAACTTTAACCGGCAACTCTCAGGAGTTTATTATCAATAATGCCCAGGGTTGTTTATTCAATATTTGGGTGATCAATGATTTAATGGATGAGGAATTTGCCGAGGAAGAAGATTTTTACGCTTTGTCTAACGCCAAAATTGAAGTTTGGGTGGAAGATCGGCTCAATCATGGTACCTACACCATTCACCTTAAGGAGGGACAAAAGGGATTGGTTTACCGGCCTGGCGTGATTGCAGATGGGCATTTTTACGAAGTAAATGAATTGTACCAAAAAAAACGTCTTTATTTGGTACATCTGGTCGATGCGGTGACGGGTAAGCCATTGGAGGGAGTTGGAGTTACGATTAAAAATCGAAAGACGGGCGAAACTGCTGTAATGGGCCAAACGGATGCCGAAGGTGTTTTTATTAATGAGATAGAGTATGGGCAGTATGATGTTCTTTTTAGCAAAAATGGTTATTTGGAAGCGAAACACCAATTTGAAATGAACATCACCGAATTGCCGGTAAGCATGCATTTTGCGCTTACACCGGTTGTTAAAGAGTTTCGTATTGTATTAACCTGGGGCGCTTTTCCGCCGGATCTGGATGCTCATCTGAGCGGGCCACGTCCGGAAGGGGGCGCCTTTCACATTTGGTGGCGCAATAAAACACCTGTTGGCGGTCGTAATTTTTTAGATCGGGATGACCAACATTCCTACGGTCCGGAAACGATTACCATTTACAAGCCGGCGCCCGGTATTTACACCTATGCTGTTCATAATTACAGTGGCAGGCATCATAAAAATAGTCGGGATCTTTCTTTCAGTTCTGCTCATGTGGATGTTTATGCCGATGGACGCCTGGTGGCCAGTTTTGACGTGCCGCCTGGTGAAAAAGGCAATGTCTGGAAAGTGTTTCAGATTGATCAAAATAATCAGGTGATTCCGATCAATCAGTTTTACAACCAGAGTCATTCAGATATGGTATTAAATCCGTGATCAGAAAACCGGCATAGGAGGTAAAAAACATGCCAAAGGGAATGGCTAAACTTTCAGTTATTATTTTCTGGTGTTTTTCTGTTTTAATGGGTCAAAGTCAAGACTTATTGGTTGGTGTAGGTTACTCCGAATTAAAGAATCCTTTTGAAGCAGAAAGAGAAGCTAAAAAAATGGCCATGGGAGATTTGGCCAGTCAAATTCAGGCGCAGGTGCGAACAGAATTTGAAAATTTGACCGTCGAAAATAAAAAGACAATTGATGAATACACCAGGAGCAAAATTAAGGTAATTAGTGATTTGCAAATCGACGGTGTTCAATTCAAAGTTGAAAGAAAAGGCCGGGTTACTGAGGCCAGAGCGCTTTTAAATAAAATAGAGGCCAGGCAAAATTATTTTAACAAGTGTCAGTTAGCCCTTAACGATTTGCAAAAACGTTGGCAGTTCATTCAACAATTGTTGAAGAAAAAACAACAAACGGAGGCCTTAAAACAATTATTAGAAGCTTCAAAAATTTTTGCACAGCTGGAACAGGATTTAATGATTTACGTTGCCCTGGGCGGGCAAAAGTTAGATGCCATTCGGCCAAATCTGACGCACGCGGAATTGGATCAAACCATTAATCAATTAACCAATAAAGAAATTCATACTGTTTTCGATGCGGTTAACTTGCTTAGTTTCAGGTTGTCTCAACAAGTGCCAGTCGCCCGTCAAATCAAAATTTACCCGTTCGAGTATGAAGACTCTGGCTTTGGCAGCCCCTTCTCTGAATATCTACGACAGGAAATGACGACGCGTATTAAAGATTATGTGAAAACAGCAGCTACCAATCAGCTTTTATTGCTTGTTTTGGGAAATTACTGGATTTCCGGCAAAAAAATGATTTTACTGGCTCAGGCCCAAACCAATGACGGTCAATTAGTAGGCAGCGCCCGGGTTGAGCTTCCTTTAGAAATTGTGACCCAAAGCGGCGTTCCGTTTAAACCGGATAATTTTGAGCAAATTCAAAACGACAATGCCTATTTTGATCCGACTAAATTGGTTTATGGTGATTTAAAATTTACGGCCTGGACCAATAAAGGTTCTTACGATTTACTTTTTAAAGAAGGCGAAAAACTAAAAATTTTTGTTCGTGTAGCAGAACCGGCCTATGTTCGCTGCATTTACCATCTGGCCAATGGTATGCGTACACCTCTGGTTGAAAATTTTTACATCGGGCAGGAATTGGTAAACAAACCAGTTGAGATTAGCAAAGAATACGAAATTGTGTGTGCGCCGCCTTTTGGCGTAGAACGATTACAAATTTTTGCCTCCACAGAGGAATTTCCTGAATTACAATCAGCGAAACAGGTAATTGATGGACAGGAGTATGAGATTTTAGCCCAGGATTTGCCAACTTTTGTGGCTACAACGCGCGGCTTTATTCGTAAAAAGAAAAATGAAGCTAAATCGGCTGAGAGGGTGATTACCATTACCACCATCCCGGCCAATGTTCAACGTAAATGATTGGAGACATCATGCACATGGGGCGTATCCTAATTTTTTGCCTTGTTGTGGGTTTTTTTAATACAAGCTGGCTGTTTGCCCAGGACGAGGAATTTCAAAAATGGCTAAAACAAGATCAGGCAGCTTTTAAACAATTTGTGGAACAGGAAGACCGCGAGTTCGCCGAGTTCTTAAAGAAAGACTGGCAGGATTTTTTAACGGAGCAGGGGCTTAAACCATTTCCCAAACCCAAACCGGTCAAAATGCCAGTGGCTTCTGAAAAGGAAAAACCAAAACCAAAAGTAGCGCTCAAAAAAATTGAAAAGATTCCGCCACCGCCGCCAAAGCCTGTTGTAAAGCCAAAACCGCGCCCTAAACCAAAACCTGCTAAGGCGTCCATTACTTTTGATTTTTACGGCGCGCAGTTAATGTTTCCCAAAGTAAAATTCAAATCATTAGACCTGTCAAGTCCGTTAAACAATGATAAAGTCAGCAATGCCTGGTTAACTATGGCCGGCACCAATCATAAGTCACTTATTAAAGCCATTCAAGAATACAGACAGCAGCTTAAGTTAAATGACTGGGCGTTGTTAGAACTGGTAAATAAAATAAATCAGCAAATCTTAAAAGGTGATTTAAACCAGCTTATGGCTTACAACTGGTTTGTGCTGAATAAATTGGGTTACGATGCAAAAGTAGCTTTTAAAGAAGATAAACTCTTTTTGTTGCTGCCTTCGAGCAACACCATTTTTGAACGTCCCTTTGTTAAAATTAACAATCAACGATATTATTTTGTGTCTTTTGATGCGCCCTTAAAATTGAGCGGAAAAATCAGAACTTATCGGGGTTCCTTTAAAAACGCCAGTAAGGCCATTAGTTTAAATTTAAAAAATTTCCCGGTATTTGCCTTAAAGCCGGTAAAAAGGACGGTTCGTTTTCAGTTTAATGGACAAAGCTATAGTTTAACCGCCAAATATGATCAACAGGTGGTGCAATTTCTGAAAAATTATCCGCACACAGATCTTACGGTCTATTTTAGTGCGCCCGCTTCCGGTGAACTCAATTACTCCTTGATTTCACAATTAAGACCAATGGTACAGGGCAAATCGGAACTGGAGGCTGTGAACTTATTGCTGCGCTTCGTGCAAACGGCTTTTAATTACCAAACGGATGACCAGCAATTCGGTTACGAAAAGTGTCTCTTGCCTGACGAAACGCTTTATTATCCCAGTAGTGATTGTGAAGACCGCTCCATTTTGTTTGCTTATCTGGTTCGGAGATTGTTGGGCCTGCAAGTAATTGGACTGAATTATCCTAATCACATTGCTACAGCCGTTTGTTTTCAATCAGAAATTCCGGGCGCCAGTGTCCTGTACAAAGGACAGCGCTTTGTGATTTGTGATCCTACTTACATTAATGCCGATGCCGGTATGGTCATGCCGGATTTCAAAGACGTAACGCCAAAAATCATTGAATTCAGATGATTTTGAATTTAAAACCTAAAAATAAGAGGTGAACAAATGAAAAGGAATGGTTTTTTATTTTTAATATTATTGTTTATGATTTCAGGTTTAATGGCGCAAGAACCATTGGGTAAGGTTACCTTTCCCATTGGGAAAAATTTTTTACAGCATCCGGGAGACGTGCAATGGAATCCGGTTAAATTTAAAATGCCAGTTTTAGAAAAGGACCGAATTAAAACCGGCAAACAATCGCGTTGCGAAATCACCTTTCGTAATAAAAAAGTAATGCGCATTGGTGAAAATTCCATCGTAAAAATTACGAAAGACAAAATGGGCGGCGAAAAAGTGGAAATGAGTCGCGGACGGGCCTGGATCAGTCTGTTCTTAAAAGGCATTACTTCACTGACCATCAAAACTCCAACTTCCGTTTGTGCTGTGCGCGGAACGGTTTACCGACTGGAAAGTGATTCCAACAGAACGACCTACCGCTGCTACGAAGGCGCGTTAGAAATTACGCCCTTTAAAAAAGATCGCTCTGGATTGGCCGATACTTCTCTTACGTTGGGCGCAGGCGAAGAATTGATTCTAATCATGAATTTTGAAGAATACAAAAAACAGCAGGAAAAAGAATTTAAAGAATTTCAGCAAAAAGAGATGGACGAGTTCGAACAATTCAGAAAAAAAGATCAGCAGGAATTTGAAGATATGGTAACCAAAGACCTGGCCGAGTTTAAGATGATGCAGGGCATTGCTTATAAGGCGGCCAAATTCGACCCGGAAGAGGATGCCAATTCTGACTGGGTGCAGTGGAATAAGGAAAGAGACTGTCTGTTTTTGGAGGGCGGTGAATGATTAAATTTTTCTCATGGCTGCTTGTTGCCTTGTTGCTGTTTGCTGCCTGTAAAAAAGAGGTAGCAGAGCAGAAAAAGGAACAAAGCAGAACAGAAGATTCACTTGCCATTCAAAATGAGAATGCTCCTGACTGGGCGCTTAAACCACCGCAGGAAGAAGGATATATCTATGCCATTGGGCAGGCTACTTCCAGTCGTCCGGAAATTGCGCGGCGCAAGGCCATGTTGAATGCCCGCGTCAAATTAGCGGAAAAATTGAGTCAACAGGGCGATAGCCTGAACACACTTTTACGCTGGAGTAAGGTTAAAGAGGAAAAACAGCTGAAACAGGGCAACCGCTGGCAGAGTTTCGTGCTAATGGAAGCGCCGCTAAAAGGTGAAAAAGATAGGTAAAAACTGAAATAACGATTTGAAGTAGCTAAGTCACAACCAAAATTATTAGCCAGAAAAATATATTTTTACTAAAAGAATTTTAAAATTTGTAGAGCTACTGAAAGTTTTGGTTTTTAATTTAGAAACGATTCCGAAGTTGGTGTTCGGCTCTACAATTTCTGCTCCTGATTTCCGAACTGTTAATCCTTTATCATTCTGATTTAGAA
>JAGHBR010000095.1 GCA_021160885.1 Caldisericaceae bacterium | reverse complement strand
GTGTTATGTGTCACTTTTAATTATTTTAAGGAGGACTTATGCGTAATTTAATCAAGCTTTTACTGATTTCAACCTTTATGATAGGTTTGATTGCCTGCGGCGGCCAGAAAAAAGCAGAAGTAAAAGAAGAAACCGTGACAACTCAAACGGCGCCGGCTGATACTGCAGCGCAGGCCGACACAACTCAAGCTGATACGACCCAGGTGCAGGAATAGCGTGTTGTAGATTGTAAACCTTGTCAGAAACTTAAGGCTGATCTTTTCTAGAAGGTCAGCCTTTTTTTTTACCAGATGGACCAGGAGCAGGAAATGGAGCTACAAGCATTTTTACAGGAAATTGAATTGTTTAAAGACCTTAATTCCAGTGAGCTGAATTTATTTTGTCAGTATTTAAAGGAATGGCAAATACGGGCTAACACTCATCTCTTTAGAGAAAACCAGCCACGCAAAGAATTTTTTCTGATATTTAAAGGAAAAGTGGAACTCTACAAGACGACGCCTTTTGGTGAGGAAAAACGAATAGCCCTTTTTGACAGCGGCGATTTTTTAGGTGAAGGCGCTTTATTAGACGATGCCCCACATTCTACCTCAGCACGTACTCTGGTAAATTCAACTATTTTAAAAATAAATTTAAAAGATTTTAAACAGCTTTTAGACGAGCATCCGGAAATCAGCGCCAAAATCATTTCTCGTACGGCACGCGTCATTGCCCGCCGCATGCGACAGACCACTTCTCAGGTGGCAAATATTGCATCCCAGTACTTGTCTGGCAGGACACGAGTTGAGCACGATTTGTTGGGCGAACGTGAAGTACCCGCTGAAGTCTATTATGGCATCCAGACGCTGCGCGCGCTTGAAAATTTTAATATTACCGGCATTAGCATTTTTCACTACCAATCATTGATTGAAGCTCTGGCCATGGTTAAAATGGCAGCCGCCAAAGCCAATCATGAACTTGGCCTTTTGCCCGATGAGATTGCCGTAGCAATTATTACAGCCTGCCAGGAAATTATGGACGGGCGTTGGCATACGCATTTTGTGGTTGATGTTATTCAGGGCGGTGCAGGCACTTCAACCAACATGAACGCCAATGAAGTGATCGCCAATCGTGCCCTGGAAATTTTGGGCCATAAAAAAGGAGAGTATCAGTACTGCCATCCGAACAATCATGTTAATCTATCCCAGTCGACTAATGATGCCTATCCCACTGCCTTAAAAATTGCTTTGTTTCGCAGTACTCAAAAGTTGATTCAAGTATTGGAGGATTTAATTGCTTCCTTCGAGCATAAGGCGGAAGAGTTTAAAGACATCATTAAAATCGGGCGCACTCAGCTACAGGATGCCGTACCCATGACTTTGGGCCAGGAAATGGGCGCTTACGCGGCTACACTAAACGAAGAAGTTGAGCGTTTGCAGCAAAATGTAAAACTCTTTTTAGAAATCAATTTAGGCGGCACTGCCATTGGTACAGGCATTAACGCGCATCCTGGGTACAGCGAAAAAGCCGTTCGACATCTGGCCCAAATCAGCGGTGTGCCCGTCAAACTGGCAGCCAATCTGGTAGAAGCCACGCAGGATACCGGCGCCTTTGTCATGTTTTCGTCTGCCTTAAAACGGCTGGCCGTAAAACTCTCTAAAATTGCCAGTGATTTAAGATTGCTCTCTTCAGGACCGAGAGCCGGGCTCAACGAAATTAATCTGCCTAAAATGCAACCCGGTTCGTCTATTATGCCAGGAAAAATAAATCCGGTAATTCCGGAAGTAGTCAATCAAATTGCCTACAAAGTGATTGGCAACGATTTGACTATTACCATGGCTGCAGAGGCCGGCCAGCTGGAATTGAATGTGATGGAACCGGTGATTGCCCAGAGCTTATTTGAATCCATTGAAATGTTAAAGAATGGTATGCTGACCTTTAAATTTCGCTGTGTGGATGGCATTACCGCCAATCGCGAACGGTGCCGGGAGATGGTTGAAAACAGCATTAGCCTAGTAACCGCTCTTAATCCGGTATTAGGCTACGAAGTGTGTACCGAAATATCCAGAGAAGCGCTGGAAAAGAACAAAGGTGTGTACGAATTGGTTTTAGAAAAGGGCTTGCTGAGCAAAGAAGAATTGGATGAATATTTGAAACCGGAAAATATGATCGCGCCGCGTTTTAAATAATCGTTTTAGAATTCGGAACATGAATTCTTAATAATCGTTGATTAAATACGCTCAACAACTAAAATTCAGTGAAAATTTAAGGAACAGCAAATACAGATGGCTTTGGAAAAAGCATTTAAATTAGTTTCAAATTATCAACCACAGGGCGACCAGCCGCAGGCCATTGAACAACTTGTTCAGGGCTTGCAGCGCGGCGAAAAATTCCAGACGCTTTTAGGCGTTACCGGTAGCGGTAAAACCTACACCATGGCCAATGTAATTGCTCAGATCAACAAACCCACACTGGTTATTTCGCACAATAAAACCCTGGCCGCCCAGTTGTACGGCGAATTTAAAGGCTTTTTCCCGGAAAATGCTGTAGAGTACTTCATCAGTTATTACGACTACTACCAGCCAGAGGCCTACATTCCTACCACCGACACTTACATCGAAAAAGATTCCAGCATTAACGACGAAATCGACCGTTTGCGTTTAAAAGCGACCAGTTCCTTGCTGGCTCGCCGTGATGTGATTGTGGTGGCCAGTGTCAGTTGCATTTACGGCATTGGCTCTCCAGCCGATTACATGAGCATGCTGGTCATGATTCGCGTGGGCGATCATTTTGACCGGCAAAGTCTGTTGATGCGTCTGGTGGACATCCAGTACACGCGTAATGATTTCGATTTTCAGCGCGGTACGTTCCGTATTCGCGGTGATATTGTGGACATCTTTCCGGCATACGAAGAATTTGCGTACCGCGTAGAGTTCTTTGGCAATGAAGTCGATTCCATCAAAATCTTTGATCCCGTTTCCGGGCACGCTATGGAAACGGTGGATCATGTGGTCATTTTCCCGGCCAAACACTTCGTTACCCCTGAAGAAAAATTGAAGCAGGCCATTAAAAATATTCGGCTGGAACTTGAAGAACGGCTTAAGGAACTGCGTTCTCAAAATAAATTATTGGAAGCCCAGCGTCTGGAAATGCGTACCAATTTTGATATTGAAATGATGGAGGAAATTGGTTATTGTTCGGGCATTGAGAATTATTCGAGGCATCTCTCTGGCCGGGAGCCTGGCCAACCGCCTTACACTTTAATCGATTTTTTCCCCGATGATTTTTTGATGATCATCGATGAATCGCATCAAACGATTCCTCAATTGCGGGCCATGTACAATGGCGACCGTTCAAGAAAAGAAACGCTGGTCGAATATGGCTTTCGTCTGCCCAGTGCGCTGGACAATCGTCCTTTAAAATTTGAAGAATTTGAACAACGCATCAAGCAGGTGATTTTTGTTTCGGCTACGCCCAGTGATTACGAACTGGAAAAATCAAAAGGCGTGGTGGTGGAACAGGTGATTCGGCCCACCGGCCTGGTGGATCCAGAAATTGAAGTGCGGCCGGTGGCCACGCAAATTGACGATCTGATTCATGAAATTAAAGAACGGGTGGCACGCAAAGAACGCACGCTGGTCACCACCCTTACCAAACGCATGGCGGAAGATCTGACAGACTACCTGCAGGCTGCGGGCATCCGCGTGCGTTACCTGCATTCGGAAATAGATGCTCTGGAGCGCGTGGGCATTTTACGCGATTTGCGTCTGGCCGAATTTGATGTACTGGTAGGCGTTAATTTACTGCGCGAAGGATTAGATTTACCTGAAGTTTCCCTGGTCGCTGTGTTGGATGCCGACAAAGAAGGGTTTTTACGCTCCTACGTCTCACTCATGCAAACGGCCGGTCGGGCCGCCCGTAACGTGGACGGCAAGGTCATATTTTACGCCGACCGCATGACCGAATCCATGCGCAAAACGATTGACGAATGTAACCGTCGGCGCCAAAAGCAGCTGGCTTACAATAAAAAGATGGGCATTACACCGCAAACTATTTTTAAAACAGCGGAAGAGATAATGCGTACCACTTCAGTGGCAGATGTGCGCAAGCAATTGCCCAAAGTGGCCGAACCGCGGGTTGAATATGGCGATAGCCTGAGCAGGGAAGAGTTGATTGAACGTCTGAACCGTGAAATGCAGGCGGCTGCGGCCAATCTGGAATTTGAACGGGCTGCTATTTTGCGTGACGAAATCAAACGCTTAAAATCACAACGCCAGAATGTTTAGGCAAGCTGAACACAGGATCATTTGATTTTATTTGATCTATCAATCTGTTTGTTTTTTACCAGCATTTCTC
>JAGHBR010000276.1 GCA_021160885.1 Caldisericaceae bacterium | reverse complement strand
TACCTTATCAAAACGCCAGAAAAGGGCAAAGGGGCAACTGCACACCGAACGCCCCGCTGACTTTTAAACATAACACCTATTCAACTAAAAAACCTTAACTCTTAACCTTATTTACCCAGCTGTTAGCAAGCTTTTGCAGCGGCACTCCAGAATGCAGCTCTTGCACTTTTTACAATTGTTCTTTTAATTTTTCTGCTTTCTTTTTTTCTTCTTTAGCGGTTTTAAGTGCCTTCTGGTAGCGACTTTCATCCGGTTTTAATTCCAGCGCTCTGGTTAAATTTTGAATGGCCTCCTCATGCCGCCCCAAATACATCTGGGCCAGACCCAAATCGTAGTAAACTTTGGCTTTGAGCTTTTTGTCAGGAATCGGCCTGTTCAAAGCCTTTTTTAGTACCTGCAAGCCTTTTTCCCATTCATCGGCTTTAAACAAAGCCACAGCGCGTTTTGTTGCCGGTACTTTGTCATCAACCAAAAATTGGGCTTTAACGGTGACTTTGTAAGGCGCAATCATATGTCTAAATTGAGTACTGATATCGGCCAGGCATTTCTGGTAAAGATTCTGTTTATCAATCCTGGCCGGTCTTTTGTCTACGGCGGTCGCTTCAGCCTTTTGTATTGATTTTAGTTCTTTTGAAATCAAAATCTTGCCGGATTGCACATCGACAATTTTTAAATTAACGCCC
This sequence comes from Caldisericaceae bacterium, assembly GCA_021160885.1. Classification (GTDB taxonomy): domain Bacteria; phylum Calditrichota; class Calditrichia; order Calditrichales; family Calditrichaceae; genus Caldithrix. The sequence continues at coordinate 6,630 of JAGHBR010000276.1, read as the reverse complement.
AGGGTGTAAGATGCGTAACGTTTGAATCTTTTGTGTTGTTTGCCTTTCTTATCTTTGTAAGTACCCGTCTGTTTTACTTCTTCTTTAAATTGATCCTGCGTAATTCGACCAAAAACCAAAGCAGAAGCGCCCAAAAGTTTACCAATTTTGGGGGCGCTGCTTTCGTCAATCAGTCCCGAGATAGCTAACTTTTGTTCTTCAAGAATTCTCCCTAAGGCCTGACGATCCACAACTTCAAAGCGTTTGGTGTTAATCAATTGGTTAGTGAAGGCATCTCTTAAATCGAGTGCATGTTGATCGGTTTGCCCTCTGGCATTAACAAAATCACCAAGGGCAATTTTTTGGTAATTTTTCGGATTGATTTCCGCCGGACGGGTAACGGTCATTAAAACCGTTTTGGTGCCACAGGCATTAAGGAGAAGCGTAACAAAAGTGATCAGGATTAATAAGCCTTGTTGTTTGCCTGTCATTTTTTCCTCCTTTCACTACTGATTTGGAGTTCGTAATACAGGAAAAATCTGTCTTTCATGAGGTTTGACTCAAAAGTTATTAAGTTAGTATTTTGATACAATTTAATACTATTAAAAATATTCGTCAAATTCGACTTTTGGGACCTTTCCGAGATTTCTATTATCAATGGATTCTTGCTCACCTAAGATTTCCCTTGAAACCTCTTTTTCAGCACTCCAATTTAATTCACTTTGTAAGTTATTGAAAGAACGGCTGTAATTCACAACATAAAAATACCGCTGCCCATTTCTCATTCTTACTGAAACTTCTAAATTGAGATTCACGTAACTCAAATTTAACAAATTAAATAAAATTATGAAAACTAATTCATATTCTGGAAAGTCAAAATTTAGATTTGTATTTTAGAGATTATGGTAAGTAGGCGATTAATAAATGGAGGATGTATGAAGAAAATTCTTGTGCTGTTCATGATTTTGCTATTCGCCTGTACAGGCAAAGCCTGAACCTATCAATGCCAATTCTTAGGCTGAAGCGCTTCAGTTTGCAAAGGAATTAAATCGACCCGTTTTAATCGATTTTATGACCGATTGGTGACCGAGCTGTAAAAAATTCGCTCGTGCAGCGAAAGAAGATGCCGATGTTCAAAAAATTTTATGCAACGTCGTTTTACTACAAGTTGACTGCGAAAAAGGCGAAGGCGTTGAACTGGCCCCAAAATACAAAATCCGCGGCTATCACTTTTTATCTGGTCAATCAGAATGAAGAACCGTTGTATGTTTTCATGGGTACGCTAAAAAGTATTGGACTGATCAAATGAAAACCGCTCTGGCTGATCTGGAACCGATTTCGGCCAAGATGAAAAAATTTGAATCAAATCCAACGCCGGAATTGGCCGGTATGTTAGCGGATTATTTTGAAGCCCAGAATGACATGAAACAAGCCTACACCTATCTGAAAAAGGTTAAAAAATTGTCAAAGATAGCACGGCCAACCTTGACAATAAAATCTTCAATGTTGTGTATTCCGGTTTTCGCTCAAAAAAATTGCCAAAGAATTAATACCACAGTTAAATCAGCCCAAAGAAAAAGCCTACTTTTATTTCCGCATGGTGCTGTTGTTACCAAAAGCACCGCAAGATGCCGAATTGCAAACGTATTTAAAAGAACCGGTGCAACTCCTTGAAAATCAGCCCGACTTAATTAGTGAAAGAGCCAGGAATGAAGCCGAAGTTTTAAATTGCTTGTTTGTTTTAAAAGACTGGAAGCAGGCGGTTGAAAAGAAAAAAGCCAGTTTACCTGAAGGCTGGCAGGAAAATCCGGATCAATTGAATAATTTTGCCTGGTGGTGTTTTGAGAATAAAATTAATCTGGACGAAGCAGAAGCTCTGGCCCGTAAAGCGGTTGAACTAACTACGGATTCCAAAGATAAAGCCAATATTTTAGACACTCTGGCAGAAATTCTAAGCCTTAAAGGCAAACACCATATATTGGACCCATCCAAAGTGAGACAATGTAAAAGTGTAGAATTGAATCCCATAAGCAGAGGGATGAGATTTCATTAGGAAATCTCGCTTTTTGAGTTTTGTGATTTTCTCAAATTAATGAAACATTGTTAATGGTGGCGTCATAACACCTATTCAACCATTCCCCACTCAATCCCTCTTGCAATGAATCCGGGAAAAAGCTACATTAAATGCAATCACAAACGCAGAAAGGAAACATTGGCCGGGAAAAAACCTACCATTGTTATTGTCACCATTTCCGATCTTTTTTACGAAGCCAATCTGCATCGCAAAGTACAGACCTTGCTGGCAAATGGCTTTAAAGTTCGCCTTTTTTGTGCTTTTAATCCAAAATTAAACAAAGATTTGTGGGCTCCGGCTGAACTAATTCAGGTTAAATTGTGGCAAAAGCCAACTGTTCTCCGCTTCTTACAGTTCTGGGTTAAGGCCACTGCCTGGCTTTTAAAACAGAAAGCCGATTTGTTTATTTCTTACGATTTTTTACCACTGGTCGCCTTGAGAATAAAATCATTTTTCCAGGAAAATAATTACATTTACGATAGCGTAGAACTGGTCATTGGTTTAAATTCACTTGTCCACAAATCTGTTCGCCGCTTCTTTTTTAAAAAGATCGAACAATTTGGTGTAGCTAGTGCCCAGGCTGCTTTCACCGTTTGCCAATCGGATGCTCAGGCTTTACAAAAGGTTTACCCTAAGCTGAACGTTGTGGGCTTTGTGCGTAATATTCCGTTACGTCAAAAGCATCAGCGCTCAATGTTCTTGCGTGAAAAATATGATATTGCTGCTGATAAAAAAATCGGCCTTTACCAGGGTATGGTGTTTGAAGGCCGTGGGTTGATTGAAATTTTAAAAGCCTGTTCCAAAATTGACCAGGTTGTACTGGTAATAGTCGGAGATGGTCCCTTGCGCAGCACTTTAATGACCCTGGCTAAACAGCTTAAAATGGAAAACAGAGTGATTTTTACCGGTATGGTACCTTTCGACCAGTTAGCCCAATACACCTATTCCGCCGATTTTGGCTTTACCATCATTTCCGGCAAAGGTCTCAGTTACTACCATGCGCTGCCCAACAAGTTGTTCGAATACATTCAGGCAGAAATCCCGGTCATTGGCAGCAATTACCCCGAAATTCGTAACCTCATTGAACAGGAACAGGTGGGCTTTGTGGTCGATCCGCAAAATATTGGCCAAATTGAGCAGGCTATTAAAAAAATATTAGATCCGACGGTGTACCATCGATTAAAACAAAATTTGAAGCAATCCGCGCCAAAATATTCCTGGCAGGAAGAGTCCAAAAAATATCTGCAACTCATTACCCGCCAATTAATTCATTAAAGTCTAAAAAAAATGTGACCAGGGCAATTCCACTAACACTGCATAAAAAATTTTGAATTTTATTGTTGAGTCCTTAACAAGGCTCAATAATTATCAGTCAATTCCCGGCCTCAAGTTCGCGGGCTGCCAATAAGCTTCATTGTTGCCAAATAGTCTTTAAAAGCGGGTTCGTGGCAATTTCTAAAATGGCCATTAAAAAAAAGATCAGTCCAGGAAAAAGGGGAGAATCGTTAAAAAAAAGCAAAAAGAAAGGCAGTATGTACAGAACCGTTTTTAGCGCAGAGAGAATTAATGTTTTAGCATTCAACACCTGTTTTAAATAAATGAGAATGGCCAGCCAGATGAAAAGAAAGCTGAGGCTGGTTACCAGCGCAGCGGCCGGTAATCCAAATCGGGGGATGAGGTAAAGATTTAATGAAATGTTCAAAATTAAGGCGATCATTGAAATCCAGACTAAAATCCGGCTTTTGTGTTTTAAGATGAGCCAAGCGTCAATCATCTGGGCTTGCCCGTAAACAATGTAACCCAAACCAACGATTAACAAAATCTGCTTGCTGATTTCAAAGCCGGAGGGGATGAGCAGCCCGGAAAAGTAGTGAAAGAGCAGAACCAAAAACCACAAAATAGCGGCACAGGCCAGTGCAATTAGAGAGGCGTAGGCGCTAAAATGTTGCTTGAAAAAATCTTCCCCTCGCGCGTAAACCCGCGGCAACCAGACATTATTACTCTGGACCACAAAAATCAGCAGCATGGAGGCAAAACGGTAACCGTAATTGTAAACGCCTGTTTGTTCGACGCCAAGGTAAAATTTAATGATGTAGTGGTCGCTCTGGTACAAAAGATAGGTTAACAGCAACAAGAACATTAAGGGCAAACCGGTTTTTAACAATTGCTTTAAAATGTGCAGCTTGGGAATAAACTGGAAAGCAAAAAGAATCAGTTTGCCGTTAACCGAAAGCAATAATAAATTAGCCAGCAGAAAAGAAACAAAAAAGGACTTTAACTGCCAGCCTGCCTGAAGTCCTGCTAAAAAGAGCAGGAAAAAGGTCACCTGCACCAGCAAATTGCCCATTAAAAATCTTTTACTTTGCTGCTGTGCGCTAAAACTGGTTAAAATCAGAGTGCTTAAACCGTTTACCAAAATGAGCAGAGGTAAAATAAAAAAGGGAACAGGCAAATCGGGCTTTAATAAGAGTTTGTTCAATTGATCGTGCCAGGGCCAGCTAATGATTGAAAACACGATGACAACAAAAACAACAAAAATAACGGCCGATGAAAGATACTTTCGGCGCTTGTTTTCTGAAACTTCAGGAAGCAAACGAAATAGGCCCTGATCAACACCAAAAAGAAGCAACACGCTGCCCAGGGCAATGTAGAGGCGGTACAATGAGAAAAGGCCAAAGTTTTCCGGTGTTAAAATGCGGGCAATGTATGGAAGTAACAAAAAGGGCAGCAAGCGCGCCAGTCCGCCAGCTAACAGGTAGTTGACCAGATCTCTGAAACTTTTCGAAAATTTAAGTTTCATTCAAAACTCATTGGTTTTGCGGAGACCACAGCAGCAATTCGAAAGTGTCTCTGAACAGACCGCGGGCGCCAAAATTCTCTTTAAATTTGCCCAGTCCCCAGTTCGGGTCCATGTTTACCGTAAATATCCCAAAGTCGTAGAACTGGAAACCCTCTTTGACGGCCCACTGAAAAATGTGGTAAAACAGGTTGTTTACCGAGCGGTATTGCTGATATTCTTTATTGTCGCTGATGTAAAAAGCCAGCACGACTTTGGGTGTACAAATAAAATTGACTACTCCGGCAATCATTTTGTCGTCTAGATAAGCGGCCCACAGATGAATGCGATCCGGAAAAAGCCCGGCTAATTTTTTCAGCTCTTCCAGAGTGTGGGTTGGCGTAACATTGTGCCGTAATTTAAGGTTTTGTTTTAAAATTTCGTAATAGGTGTCGTAGTCTTCCGACAGTCGGATTTGAACGCCGGATTTAATGGATTTACGTGTTGCTGTGCGGGCTTCGCTTTTAAATAAGCTAAGCACCTGCTCCGGGTCAGTTGGCAGTTGCACCACGCTGGAAATTTCACGTTTTAGGTAGCGGAAACCATTTTGCAACATGGCAAAATCCAGGTAATTGGAATAACGATTCATGTAAACAATTGGCGGCAGGGTAATCAGGATGCGCGTAAAGCCGGTTTCTTTGGCATAGGCTTTCAGGGCTTCCACTAATTCGAAGGCTTCGGCAATGCCCAGGTCGCGGTAAACAAAACCGCCGTAAGAGGCGCCCCTGTGTGAATAGAGGACTTTGTCCTTGTCCATGGTCATTTCGATGGCCGGTAACACGGCGCGTACAGAATTTTTCTTTTTAAAAATCAATGAATGGTCGGTAAACCTGCCTTGCGGATGGTAACTTAAAAAACGACGTGTATGAAAAATGTTACCGTTGTCTGCCTGCCAGATGTAATCATCCCACCATTTGTAATCTTCAGATCCAAAGCGGCTTACCGTTAAACTCATGACTTACCTTTCTCTTCTTCGCAAATTTCCTTTAAAGCCTGATTCATCTTTTTCATGCCGGCCAGATAACTGTATTCGAAACGGTTAAAATAAAAACCTGATACCAGGCCGCTAAACTGCTGATGGTATTCAAACAAGGTTTCACCGCCTTCCTGAGGAGAGAGTTTAAAGATGTGTTCCACATTGTAAAGTCCAGGTAAAAGAGCCCTTTTTAGCCAGCGTAATTCTTTATTCTCTTTAATTTCTTTAAAAATGGAACGAAAGAATTTTGGCTTTTCGCCCGGCGCCTTTAAAATGAAAGAGAATTTTTTACCTTTGCTGACCTGCCCGGCTGCGTAAATAATAAACGGATTCCAAGTGGCGTAAAATTTCAAATCCTGTAGAATGCGCCAGATTTTATCCGGAGTAGCCTGAATAGTAATTTTGGTTTTTAATTCTTTCATCTTTTTGCCCTGGTTAATCTTTAGATAAAATAAAAGTTTAATTCTTGCAATTCAACTTGAAATCATATCGGATCAGATTTTTGCCAAATAGATTTGTTAAATTTTTTGTTAGAAAAATTTAACAAATGTTGTATCTATGTTATTTGCCCCGCATCTAAGATAGAGAAAAAAAAGGAGGCCTGAAATGGATAAATTGAATATTGAATTTGATTGGTTGAAAGAGGTTTTGCCTGAAGGAATCAAGATTCCTTCCAGCACATTGATTAGTGGGCCGGGCGGTTCCGGAAAACCTTTAATTGCTGCAATGCTTTTAACGTCCTGGTTAAAGCAGGGAGGTAGCATC